>NZ_JBFTMA010000252.1:0-5557 GCF_056396725.1 Bacillus sp. 05T31 | reverse complement strand
ACGTAGTTTAGATGAATTTTCAGATGGACCACCTATTTACCCGAAATTATCTAATTACACGATTCTACCTGAAGGGAAAGTATTTATCTATCATCACAATTATTTCATTATGACAGATCGCATGCTTCACCCAATAGATAAAGACATGTTACAAAAACTGTATCTATTAAAGAACTGTATACCGATTTCAAAAACTAGCTTATCCTACTTTAAAATTGGTCCTCCTATTTCATCATATCCATCTCACTTAGCTGAAGAGTACCAAGAAGACTGACAAACGAGATTGTGCCAAGAAGGACTATCCCCATGCCCATCAACTTAAGAAAAGTAAGCACCCCAAAACAAAAAAATGAGCTGTTTTCTCAAAATATCTACCTGTAGAGAAAGAAAGTTTTCATTTAGGGGGTACTTCAAAACCTTAGCTTGCTAGTAGGGGTCACCATCTATCAATATTAGTAATGCAGATAACATCATCCTATCGAATAATAAGAAATATATATAATGCCATACTTCATCATTATTGCATGCTTGTTTCTTTCATCTTTCACAACAAATTCTATATGATAATAGGTGCACTTCTTCTCTTCATGAAGTTTTGATGTACCATTATGACTCTCTCAATTCTGTCAAAACAGTCACTTCTTTTTTTTATTTTTTCTTTCTCAAATAGTTCTGATTTTCCCATTGATTCTTTTAGATTCTGGTGCAAAAATAAAGTAAAAGAGAATAAAGCATATATATTCCTAACGGAATCGTATCTTATGCTACAAGTCCAAACAATTGATGGACGAATTCTTTCTGATTTTGGATAGACTGGTTCCGTAAATTAATCTGTTCTTTTTTAATCATATGCATGGCTTCTACTCCAGAAAGAATGGATATAGCTGTGTCAAAAGATTTGAGCCCTAGCATAGAACGGATACGCTTCTTTATAAAGCGATGATCTTGTTCTACTATATTATTCAAGTACTTTTGTTGTCTAAGTTGCATACCATCAGGTATGCTTTTTTCTTTTTTCAACAGTTCAATTTCTATTGGATAAGCCGGATTCTTATCGACTGTTATCACACGTGGCTTTGATACATGAAAAGACCGCAAAGCTTTCTTGAAAAAGCGCTTTGCAGCCTTTCGGTCTCTTGTTTTGCTTAGACAAAAATCGATTGTGTTTCCTTTCGAATCAACAGCACGGTACAGGTACATCCATTGCCCTTTAACTTTTATATATGTTTCATCAACTCTCCAAGAGTCATGGGTTTGCTTAAGGTGACGACGAATTCGTTGGTCCAATTCCGGGCCATACTGATGAACCCAACGCATAATCGTGGTATGAGAAATAGATAAGCCCCGTTCCTTCATCATTTCCACCAAATCACGAAAACTGAGGTTATACCGTAGGTACCATCTTACCGTTAACAAAATTATATCAGGCTGATAATGCTTCCATTTGAACAAATTTTCCTTTTTCATACTGATCACACACCTTTTCTAGAGTAGTAATATCAGTATGTCCAAGTTTTATAGATTTTTTGCACCAGAACCAGTCAACCCGTTCCTAATCCAAGTGAAAATACTGGAATCCCTATAGGAAGTAGTGCTTTGAAAAACTCCCACTTGTAGTACCAAATAATCTCTAAAACATCCTTAAAACTTGTTGGACCCCACATTCCCCTCACCCCTTATCATCCCCTTAACAACAAACAAGACGGCAGCGCCTACGATAATTGCTATTGGTTTCATCACTACTTCACCAACAATCCTAATTCACGTAGGATTCCTGAGAACTAATAACCATACGCAAAACCTACAATACAAATTCCTGGAGTGTATCTATGTTCTAAATCTTCATTGTACGTTTTCTTATAATAAGCTAGTTTAGAATCAATGTTATGTTTGTCGCTAATAATTACTTCCTCGCTAGGAAATCCATCCATTTCAATCTGAACAACTACATACTCTGCTTCTTCATTTACAGCTTCATTAAAACACTTTTCTAATTCCTCTAATGTTACACCCACCATTAACCTTCTATCTAAATGTACATTTTGCTCAATAAAAAAGAGCACCCACGTCAGTAGATGCTAAAATATGTGAATGGACTTCTCGATGAGCATTGAATAGGATATAAGCGGTTAACTTGTCCTACACTATACTATATGATTTCTTTATCAAAATAGTTCATCAAAAAGGCACCTTATCCAGGTGCCCTTTCGTGAACATAGAGGTAACACTAAAACGCAGCAATAAACTTGATATCGTGGTGTGTCATATCATTCTGTGCTCGATATTCCCTAATATGCTTAATGGTTAATGTGTAATTTCTATATAACAAAGAAAAAAGCACCCTTTTTGGATGCTTTTTTTGTATTTAATCCTTCTTCTCTTTTACCACTAAAGAGAATACATTGTCCAAATTAACCATACGATCTCCAAATCTGAAGAATCTAGCTTCTCTTGCTTGTATAGAATTTTCTATAGCAGCAACTGTTACTGTCTTTTTATACTCAATTTCAAATTCGTGTTGTTTACCATCGACTGCTTCTATGCTTATTATAAATTTTTTCATTTACTTATTCCCCACCTCTCCCAATCTATCTATTCGACAGAAAAGAAGAATATCCTACAAAACAAAAAGCCATCACCGAAGTGACAGCTCCTGAAGGGGAAGAGAGAGAACAAATGGCAATAAGTATCTCTTCAAGCCTCTGCTATTCTAGATACTCTCAGTCTTCTCGTTTATACTCCGTAGAGTCGGCTACTTAATGTCATTTTCGCCAATGTCGAATTATAAAAGATTTATATCCAGACGCATATGTTTCTTCCTACGCCTTGTTTGAACCAACACATAAAACTGTGGGGAATGTTCAGCTGTATTGGCTCAAACAAAGAGCGGAAGCTCTCTGCTCGGTTAATCGTTTAAGAAGAACAGCCTGACTTATATCGGTGATTGTCGGTAGCAATTACTAATATAATTTAGACTTTCCTTCTTTTATGACATGCAGTTCATTCAATCAAACCATCATATCCAATTGGTGCCGATCTAGTTTTAACATAGAAATCAAGAAATCCACATGACAGGCGTGGTTTTACTACCTATGAGCCTACAAACGAAAGGTGGAACGCTTATACACTCAATAAGAAGTAAAATATAAATAATTTCGGGAAGCTCTTATCCCCTCTAGCCTCCGCGTCACCGAGTAACGTTATTATAATGGGAACGCTATCCCCAAAACGTATTCTCTTTTCAAAGAACTGTTTATAGGAATAGCTTATAATTTCCGGCATTTTATTTAGTCCCCAAAAAAGTTCGCCTTTTGTTCGCGTTTTTTAGATAATCCCTAATGCTGTAGCAATCAGTTTCACTGCACTTTGCTTCTTCTCATAGAAGTAAGTCTTCTTGAATAGTAGGTCATGATAAACATCTGAATCTTTTACTCTTTCATTCGTTAAGAACTTCATTGTAATAATGTCTCTTTCTTCCTTATCTAAGATATGGTCCAAAGTCTTCTCTATCTGTTTTACCTTTAATTCGCTTATTCTTCTTGAATTTCGTATCTCTGGAAACAAACTGATTCCTTCTTGTTCCACTTCATTATTGAATCGCATCTTGAGTGCTCTGTATTCCTTTAATACGCTCACTACTTTTTTTTGTACTTTCTTATCATCGATCGCTGGTAATAAAGTTAATTGCCTTTCCATGAAGGAATCCCCCTATTTCTGAATTTGTTTTTTTAACATCACATGAGGTACGTGAAATTTTACTATCTCATTGTTGAATAAGGGAACGATGACTACAATACAGCCCCCACACTGTTAGTCATTGTTCCGCTATCCATTAAGCTGTTTTCTTCTTAGCTGTAATTCCACTACTAAACTACCACCCATCATTTAAATGATCCATTAAACCCTGATACACAAATACATCAAACAACCAAACTTTTTGATTATCTCCAAACCTTGGTTCTTTTCGAAACAACATATATTCTCGTGTACCTTCGTATCTTTTTATAACACTCACCCCTTTATGATCTTGTCCATTCACCTAACTTCTTGTCCCATATCACAACGATTAGCTCTTGTTTGTTTAGGTACTCCCATAACTTCTTACGTAACGGAAATCCTTCATTGATAGCTCGTTTACTTCCTTTCACATCAACCACTTCTACACGCCCATCTGAGTACGTTACTTTAAAGTCCGGTGTAAACTTCATAGCTGCCTTTTTCGACTTCCCTGACTTTGTTATACTGCTTTTAATCTCAAAAGAAGGGATTAATATATAGCTAGGGTGGCACTCTATACAAGTGACTTCACCCTTGCCTTTTAAGTACATGTAATACTCCGACTCAGTTTTAGAATCAAACTATATACCATCAATCATGATCGGCTTGCTCTTAATCTTCGGTTTCCTCTTTTTCTATACTTTCACTTTTTGTTTATTTTTAGGAGGTTTAGTCTTTTCTTTTTAATCAACTGCTAATCTCACTTTCTAATAAAAGAATTATTTTATTAAGTTCTCTATGAATTGTTTTCTTCTATCTCTTGGCTTTCTTCTCTTATTTGACCAATTAATGAAACTACTGAACCGACTGCTTGGACCCAACTCCCCGTAATCACTATAAGTTGTCCATCCTCCTCATCACCTTCCGAAATTCCCTCCACTTTATCCCGACTAGCTTTCAATTCCTCTATCCCACCTATTTCCTGTAATGAATTCCCAGTCGCTTGTAACATATTCCCGACAATGTTATACGATTCATCTATATTTGAACTATCCTCTATTTCCCCACCTATTGATGTAACACCACCTAATGCTTGTATCCAATTCCCTGCAATTACTAATTTTTTTTGTGTTTCATCTTCAAAGTCTATAATGAGTCCTGTTAGAACCGTTACATTACCAATTGATTGGATTTCGTTACCAATCAATTCAAGGGATATTTCTCCTTGTCCATCAGCTTCCAGACCGTTCCCCGTTGCCTGTAATACATTCCCCCATATGTTCAAGTCTTTTCTTAATTCGCTTTTCAATCTTTTTAAAGGTGTACTCCCAATCGCAGCAATAATTGTCCTTACTGCAACAAACCAAGCGCCAACTATCTCCTTAATCGGATCATCCATTCTCAATCTACCCCGTCATTAATTTATTACTTACAGGATATGAATTTGCGCATATCCATGTTAATATCCTACTTCTCTCCCATTGAATAAAACTCAATATTCCGTCAATAATATAGATGACATTAGATTTTTCTCCTTGTTCCCCCTTGGAGATAAGCAGTTAGTTTTTGCTAACTGCTCTTATATTTATAACAAAGATAAGATTCTTTATAATGATTCTTCTTTATTTCTCAATATAAGGAGCCTTGGATTTTCATTAAAACTCCTGTAGTATATGAACAAAGAGTAAGGTAAGAGTTACTCTTTGCCATTTTAGGAGAGGTTCTGTTGGAGACAACAGGACCTTTTTTCGTAAAGAGATGGTTTTGTTTAATTTTTCACCACTAACCACAAAAAAATATCTTATAATCGTTATATACTAAATCAGATTAATAGATTAGG
>NZ_JBFTMA010000251.1:0-5558 GCF_056396725.1 Bacillus sp. 05T31 | reverse complement strand
GTGCAAAATCTTCAAGAAAACCTTGCCCAACGTTCCGGACAATATACTTCAACTGAACTTTTTCGTTTTTTTGATGCGTTAACTTCTAAAGAAGCTGGCATATTCCACATGTGGGATGAACAAGATTTATACCAATTGCCTTTATCACAGTGCAATATTCAAGTTGCAAATCCATTATCAGACGGACCTACCTCTCCCCTTCCTACTATAACTTGCGGTGGATTAACTCATAATGAAGCACGCCGCGAAGCTGGTTTAACAGGAGTTGAAACATATGTAGCTGAAATGATTCATCGTCTTATCCCCGAACATACTGATATCGGTATTGGTGCTGGGGAAACGATGACAGAAGGTGTATACCGAGCACTCCAAAAATATTTAAATAATAAGTTATATGAACGCCAATCACATATGCTAGAAGAGATTACAGAGCTTTATTTAACCGAAATTCATGATAAACATTGTAGGTTTTACTACGATGCTCTCTCTACAATTCATGAAATACCTAAAGTAGGAATGAGTGAGGAGTTACTTAGTTTTCCTGTCGTTTGGATCGGTATTAATGATAGATGGTATGGTGCGGCAAATATTAATATAACACTCGCATTAAGAAATGCTCTGCAACAAGCACTCCTTCATATTCAAAATGAAGAGATTCCTTATAAAGCTAATATGTTACCGGAATCATCCATTGTTTTATATAGTACGGATCCTGTTAGAGTAGCAATACAAGAAGAGGAAGAAATTCCAGGCGTACAGTCTTTACAAGTTGCTTTGCAAAATTTAACGGAAAACAACTTGTATCCATTCGTTTTTGATTTAGCTATTGAGTCATTTTTAAGAGACAACTTAGACGGTGTATATGGGGTATTAATTGCAAAGGAGGATGACCAATGACTCAAAACATACTACTTATAGGAGATGGCCTACTCACAGACTATGTACATGAGCAATTGTGTAAGCAATATTCACTCATCCGCCAGCATACAATTACAGAATCTCTCCCTGAAAACATTCATCTTGCTCTCGTTTTACATGACGGGTCTCCTTCTTCCGTACATCGTGATGCTGAGCTTATCTTTCGCTCAAATAATATTCCGTGGCTTCGCGCGTTTACTTCGTTTGGTGAAGGTATTATCGGTCCTTACGTGAAGCCTCTTACAACTGGATGTTCCCACTGCGCTGATGGACGCCGGTTTATAGCTGGCTTTGATCAAAAAGAAATGTGGGAACTACAACGAAAATATGCATTAAAAGCAGAGAACGTGACGAGGCGTGATGTACGCGCCACCCAAAATGGAATGTTACAAATGTGCCAGCTCATTCATGCTGAAACAGAGAAAATATTAGCTCATGGATATTCTTCTTTAGAAAACGAACTCATTTTACTGGACTTACAAACGTTACAATGTACCCGGAATTCGTTTCTTCCAGACCCTCTCTGTCCGGTATGCAGCAATTTGCCTGACGATACAGCAGATGCAGCGCAAATTTCTTTACAACCAAGTTTGAAAACGAGTACTGAAACGTATCGCTGTCGTTCCATTCATGAGCTAAACACATTTTTAACGAGAGACTATTTAGATTACCGGACTGGTATTTTAAACGGCCAAATGCAACATTCTCTATTACCGTTTGCTGATGTCATTATAAACATGCCGTTACTGTTTGGAAATGAAGGTGTCGCGGGCCGGACTCATTCATTTGCACTTAGTGAAGCAACCGCTATTTTAGAAGGTTTAGAACGCTATTGCGGTATGTCGCCTCGTGGAAAAAAAACAAATGTACATGGCAGTTTTCGTGAGCTAGAAGATRTTGCACTGAATCCCCTCACACTTGGTGTMCATACAAATGAACATTACAATCGTGATAGTTTTCCATTTAAGCCGTTTGATCCTGAATATGAGCAAAACTGGGTATGGGGATATTCTTTATTACAAAACCGACCACTTCTAGTTCCAGAATCAATCGCTTATTATAGCCTTGGTCATAGAGATGCTTTCGTGTATGAAACATCAAATGGATGTGCAATTGGTGGTAGTTTAGAAGAAGCAATTTTTCACGGCATTTTAGAAATTGTAGAGCGTGACGCCTTTTTGCTCACTTGGTATGCCGAATTACCTCTTCCCCGTCTCGATCTTAGTTCAGCCAATGATACTGAATTGCAACTAATGTTGGAACGCTTACGCACAATTACTGGATATGAATTATACGTTTTCAACGCGACGATGGAACATGGTATTCCGAGCATATGGGTCATTGCGAAAAATACAAGGCAAGATGGTATGAATCTCGTCTGTGCTGGCGGCGCACATATGGAACCAATTCGAGCTGTAAAAAATGCAATTCATGAAATAGCGGGCATGTTACTTATAACAGATGAAGAGCTTGAACAAAAAAGAGAGAAATATGAAAACTGTTTACAAGATCCATATCTTGTTTCGCAAATGGAAGACCATAGTATGCTGTACGGATTGAAAGAAGCTGAAGAGCGTCTTCACTTCCTTTTACGTGATGATGCTCCAGTGCAAACGTTCCAAGAAATGAATGCATTACAATCATTTGATATGGATTTAACATCTGATCTTCATCAACTTTTAAACAGGTTACATCAATCTGGACTTGAAGTAATTGTTGTAGATCAAACGGTCCCCCTTATAGAAAAGAACGGCTTACATTGTGTAAAAGTAATTATTCCAGGCATGTTACCGATGACGTTCGGTCACCATCTCACTCGGGTTACAGGACTGGATAGAGTGTATACCGTACCGATGACACTTGGATATTGGGCTGAGCCTTTAACGAATGAAAGTTTAAATCCACATCCGCATCCGTTTCCATAATTCATAGTGAGGGGGAAATTTGATGCAACCTGATACTTTTTTACATCATCTCCATTTTTCTATTAATGAAATTATGTCGTCCGATAAAGAGATTGACTGGGAAGACGCACCACTTCCTTATAAATTATATCGAAATTTACCAGTAATCCCTCTCTCTTTAGAAATCCCATTAACTTTGCGGAATTCTTCTACTAAACCTAACTTAGAGGAAATCGGTCATTATCTTTGGTACTCATTTGGTTTAACACAATTATGTCAGCCTACTACTAACCTAGATAATAATAAAACAACGACTCTATTTCGAAGATTCATCCCTTCTGGGGGTGCTTTATATCCGAATGAATTATATATGTATTTAAAAATTGATCATTATCCAGACGGCATTTACCATTACGACGCCGCGCATCACCGTCTTATCTTACTTCGCGAAGGAAATTTCGATTCTTATCTTACAGAAGCACTCGGCAATCGTTGTAACGTACATTCTTGTTTTGGTGCTGCATTTGTATCCACTATGTTTTGGAAAAACTTCTTTAAATACAATAACTTTTCGTATCGTCTTCAAGGATTAGATAGCGGTGTTCTAATCGGTCAATTACTTGAATGCGCAAAACAATTTGGTTATACAAATGGTGTATATTTTCAGTTTCTAGATCGGGCAATGAATCATTTACTTGGACTGTCAGAAGGTGAAGAAAGTGTGTATGCTGTTATTCCTTTAAGTACAGAACCGAATACAGATTGGTTTCATGATGATCATCACGAAAATAAAACTATTACTTCTCATGACTTGTTGCAGCAAATCCCGCCGTTAACACATGAGCATTTCGTTCGCTCAAAATATGTAGATGAATATCCGATGATAAAAAAAATAAACGCGGCTTCTATGATTGAATCAACAGAACACTTCCAAACATTTACCTGTGAAGAACGACAACAATATAGTCCACATGCTGTACAGCTACCTAAAGTGGAACGTTTATCATATGATTTCTTACAACTTTGTAAAAAACGATATTCACCTGATTCTGACTTCATTTTAACGAAATGGGATGCAGCCGAGCTTGCTACTCTACTACAAGCAGCGAGCCTCTCCTTCCCTTATTACAACGACCTTGATGGCAAATATTTAAATGAAAACGCACGAGTCTCACTATATGGATGTTTTTATAACGTAAAAGACATAGAAAACGGCGCTTACACTTATAACAGTAGGACACATTCCATACAGCCAATTCGGTACGGAGATCTTCGTTATTCTCTGCAATCCAGTATGACGATGGATAACGTAAATCTTTTTCAAGTACCACTTTGTCTACATGTAATCGGAAATAAAGGTTACTATAAAAATAAATTAGGTTATAGAGGATATCGAATTCATCAAATGGAAGCTGGCATGCTCGTTCATAAACTCGTTTTAGCTGCGACCGCTATGGGGATGGGCGGGCATCCGTTACTAAGTTTTGATACAAATTCATGCGATCAATTGTACGGGATTGATGCCGGAAATGAAACTTCACTCATTCAAATTCCGGTTGGGGCGTATCGAGCGCGAAATTGGCTAAAAGGGTCCTTGCATAATTAGAAGCACGCCGATTAATGGCGTGCTTTTTTTAAAGGAGTTAAATTATTAAAAGCGAAATAAATACATATTCTTATATAAAAGGAGAGTTTGAATTGAGTATTTTACAAAGATTAATCGAGCAAGCGAAAAATCCTCGCGGGACAATTGGTTCCTCTATGCTTTGCATTATGAATGCTGCGCATACGAGACTAACAAATTGGGCTTTACAAAAAATACATATACGTGAAAATGCAATTATTTTAGATATTGGTTGTGGGGGTGGTAAAACCATACAGACTCTTTCAAAACGAACTCCACTTGGGAAAATATACGGGATCGACTACTCCAATCAAGCTGTTGAAAACTCAAAGAAAGCAAATATGAAGGATGTCAAAGCAGCGAAAGTAATTATTCATCAAGCAAGCGTCTCCTCTATTCCATATCATCCGGACTTCTTTGATCTCATTACCGCTTTTCAAACCCACTACTTTTGGCCTGATGTTGAGAATGATATGAAAGAAGTATTTCGCGTCTTAAAACCGAATGGATCCTTTTTACTAGTCGCTGAAACTTTCAAAATCCAATATCATATGGATAAATTTAAGACGACCGAAGAATTAGTAAACCTTTTTTATRAGACGGGATTTACAAGCGTRAAATGTTACGAAGAAAGAGGRTGCCTTTGTTTAATAGGAAATAAGTAAAAAAGCAGACCTTTCAAGGTCTGCCTTTTTTACTAGATTACTTTAAAAATACTCTTAATTTGTCTTGCAAATAACCAGTTTTTCGTACCGTAGTTATCATTCAGACTATCTAAACTGATAGATTTCCCGTTAGCAAATTTTAATTCTAACGTTGTATTTTTATCATTTGTTTTTAAGTTACTATTTGTAATATCATCATACTTTAATTTTTCAATCTCAATATACTCTTCCTTCTCTTCTCCGATAACGACGTGATCTTGGAAGAAGAAAAACACTTCTACTTTCTTACCGAAACAAAATACGTTTTTCGTATAAATTAATGTCGCGTTATCAAGTCCGACACATACTTCTTTCATCTCTTCAACAACGTTTCCTAAGTCTTCTTCGTTTCTTGCATTTGATTCAGCAATCCATTCTTCGATTGTGTTCATGTTAATTGCCATACTG
>NZ_JBFTMA010000250.1:0-5564 GCF_056396725.1 Bacillus sp. 05T31 | reverse complement strand
CTGTAATTCTGTATATTGTACATCATCAATCCCTAATTGATCTGGGCAAAAATAAAATTCAATCTCTGTAAATGATTCAGAGATTTCCTCACATAGTTCATCTAAAATCGGAAGTACTGGAGCAAATACTCCATATAACTTTAGCTTTTCATTTTCTACTTCATAAACAATGATCGCATCTAGTTTCTTAGAATAATACAGTTTCTCATTCCATTTTAAGTCATACATTTTCAAATAAAATGAAGATTGATAATTTATTGTCGAAAACATATTAGAAAGTCTTTGACTATTTTCAATGATTTCATTTATTAAACTTCTATCCTCTTCATTATAAAAATCTAGCTTTCTAAGTATAGAATCTTTATTATTCTTTATATCATACGGTATAGTCATCAGATATTCCTGCACCACTTGAAATCCAAATGATTTATATAGTTCAGGGGTTTCAGTAAACAAGAAAGCACATTCACATTGCTTATCTATTTCTTCTAGCATCTTATTAAGCAATTGTGTCATTAGCCCTTGTCTACGAAAATCCGGATGTGTCATTACCGATTGAATACCCGCTGCATTTATTTTTTTACCGTTAATTAGTAACGGGAGTGAAAATACCGCAACATTTGCAATCGCTTTATCACCTTGTAAAAATGATAATGCTTTATATGTATAATTCCAATACCCTTTCTCTGAAAAATCGTGAAGTGTTTGGGCTGTAATCCCAAATACTTCTTCAAATAAAGGAAATAGCTGCTCTCTTTTCGGTTCTTCTACTAGAAAGTTTACAAAATTTTCAACGTTCCCCATGTTGTCCCTCCATACGTCGATTCCATTAAATTAGATATACTTATATGACCTACTCCTAAAATAATAGGCCTTTCAAATCAATATAGTATCATAAAACATAAAAAAATAGTCTAATTTTTTTTTGTTTTGACTCTTTAAAAATAAGTCGAATAAACTCATATGAAGATTTTTGAATATTAATAAGTTTATTATATACAAATGGTGCTTTCTAATTAACTTATCATTAATAGAAATGCACCATTTATAAAAATATTATTCACTTATTATTTTTTCCTTCAAGTCGCTCCTTCGTACTTATTTCTTCGCCCCTTATACGCTTTTCAAACGTCTTTCTCCAACTAGCAGACAGTGCATTTACTTCTAAAATCCTTTTTATTCCTTCAGAGTTTTGTTTTTCTTTATGCATTATGCGATTCGCAAACGAAACTGACACACCTTTTGGATCAGGCTTCAACAATTTCAAAGTATCTACCGGTAATATCCATCCTTCTTTTAATACTCGAAAATAAAAACCTGTGTATCCTGTATCTTGAAAATATAATGGTAGCTTTGGAATATTATATTTCTTTGCTAATTTAAAACAAGGTTGTCTTGGCTGCGTTACTTGTACAATCGCTTCTCCGAGGTGAAACGTGTCACCAATACAAACATCTTCTTCACACATTCCGCTTACTGTTATATTTTCACCGAAAGCCCCATATACAAGTTCCTGATTCAATTCTTTTTCCCAGTACGGATAGTGATCACCAGTATAAACACAAACCGCTTTATCTACCCCTCCATGATGAACTAAATCCGCCTGTCCATCTCCATTAAGCTTTAAAAATGATAAAAAAACAGGTTCCTTTACTTGCTTTTTATTTATCCCTGTTTGAATTAACTTCCCACCATACATAACCTCTTTTGGCAGTCCTATATTTAGAGATAGGACTTCATATGCTTTAGTCATTTTAATCCCTCCTCTTACTCACGACACAACTTTTCAAACTGATAGATAACTTGAGAATCCACTTCTGATAAAATAATTATAAATCCTACAAAACCATTGTTCAATTCAATTATTTATATAATAATGATAGGTATATCCTATGATTAAACTTGAGGTGATTTCAATCGAATTACGACAATTAGAATACTTTTTAGCTGTTTCGAAAGAATTACATTTCACAAGAGCAGCCGAGAAATTAAATATTTCACAACCTTCACTAAGCCAACAAATACGTGCATTAGAACATGAAGTAGGAATGCCACTTTTTGATCGAATTGGTAAAAAAATATCTTTAACTGAAGCAGGAAAAGTTTTATTATCGCACAGTAAAACAATCTTTCACGAAGTCGAACAAGCCCGCTCTGCCATTCAAGATTTAAACGGATTACAACATGGATCCTTAACAATCGGCTCATTGTTAACCGTCGTAAATTATYTACTACCACCAGCCATTTTAAATTTCAATAATTTATATCCGAATATTGAACTTTCTGTATTAGGTCTTCGTACAGGGGAAATTCGTGAAAAATTATTACAAAATGAATTAGATATTGGCATTACATTTCTTCCAGTGCAAGATAAAGAGATTGTTTCTATCCCACTATATAAAAGTGAACTTACATTAGTCGTGCCAACCGGTCATACTTTAACTGAACATGATCGTGTATCTATTGCAGAATTACAGAACTATCCTTTAATTCTTTTACCTAAAAATTTCTTTTTAACTGAACTAATTACATCCCATTGTCAAAACTTTAACTTTAAACCAAAACCAATTTTAGAAATTAGTACAATGGAATCTTTAATCCAAATGGTCTCAAAAGATATGGGAATTACAGTGTTACCAAAACCGTATATAGACTTTTTGCAAAGCGAACACATTCAATCTATTAAAATTGAAAACCCCACTCCAACAATAGATATAGGACTTATTTATAGAAAAGATAAATATATGTGCGCTGCTACCCGGGAATTTATTGAGCAACTAAAAATAACAGTACATTCTCTACAAAAAAAAGCATAAAAAGAGATTATCCTATGAAGCCGCTGCACAACGACCTAATAGAATAATCTCTTTTCATTATGAAATAAAATCGATACGTATAAACTCATATAATTTTAGTGTACCTTTTTTGAGATTGGAATATATTTTGTAAAATATGCCCCTACTAGCAACAATACAATTGAGACTAACCAAGTAAAAATACCGCCAAAACGAAACCAATATGCAAACAAATTTAAGATTGCAATTAAAAAGCAACAAATAGAAGTTAATGCACTTTTTAATCCTTTTATCCCTGCTTTTTTTCTTTTTTGATAAGTTATATACATCGAAGCAACTAGAAAAAAGACTAGAATAATTGGTAATATAGCTTGTAGCAAAAGCAACCCCTCCTGTCTATTTCCGCCCCTTTATTTTACCATCTTATTCCTTTTTAATCTTTAGGAGTCATTTCATTTTTCTCTTCTCTCCAAAAGTCAGCATAATTTTTATTTTTAAAGTTCACATTCACTTCGGAAAACGGAAGGCTTTCTCCAACTTTCAAAGAGTACCACTCATTTAAAAGTGGCGATCCGAAGCAAATATTCAATGTACGATCCTGTAAATCAAATAATACAGAATGCAAAGTCCCAAACCACTCTTCATAATTATGCACCGTCACCCCGATAGGATATTCTTCTTCTACCAATCCTTTTAAAGATTCCATGCTAACCTGCTCATTTCGATTTAAATGTTCATGTAAAATGTGATATCTCTTTGTAGACTGTTCTAATTTCCTATTATTTAATTTCTGAATAGATGAACTAACTGCATGGTTTGTTGATACGATAAAAGCTTGATCGTCATCATCAATCATTGTTATGTATTTATGTCCGTCAAATATTTCAATATGTGCTGCATTTAAAGGATCAGCTACAATAATATTAATATTACTTGCAATAGGCAGTTCTTCTATTAAAGATATAGCCTCCTGAACATTTTTACATTTCTCCAATAATACCCGGATTACCGCAAAACATTGTAATCCATTTACCTTTGGTTTTCTTAACCCTTCAATATTTCCTACCGGTTGGCCACATGCTGAAAATGTAACAGATAATCCATGCTTGTTCACTCCTTCTGTCCGGCCAAAGTATTGAGTAGAAAAACCACTATGTGCATACGCACCTTCAACATGCGTCGAACAAAAACGCATATCATCAATTTTTGGTGACAAATCATAATTTCTTAATACATATGTATGCTCTAAATCAGTTTTTTTAGGCAATACTGCACAATGACTACAACCTGCTTTTAATAGTGTTTGATAATAATACATCATATTTTTAGAAGGAATTTTTAACACTTCACAAAAGCCTTCAATTTCTTCATTTATTCCTGGACAATATTTATTTAGTATTTTTCTAGATTCTGTCCAATGGTTATCCGATATTAAATGTTCTTCCTGCATAAATTGTGGAATGAGGTACAGATGATTTTTTACAAATTCCCCTTGCTGTTTTCCAATTTCATAATGGCTTCCTTTTAATGATGAAAAATACCCTTTTACTTTATACATTATAATTCCCCCTCACACTGAATATATCCATATCATACCAAATGAACTTTATTCATTCTCGATGTTTTTCACTATCTTCCCTTCACGTCATCCCTTTTCAAAAATCTCAACTAATAATTATTTGCTAGCTAATTAAAACCTTGTTAATATTACCGTAATAGCAGAGTTTCAAAATAAAGTAGTTTGATATCAAATGAGCAAAACACTACATTGAACCTACTTATAAGCAATCATCTAATTCATGAAATTTAAGAAACTTATTTATCAAAACAAAAGGAGAATATATAAATGAGTAATAGCAAACCAATTGATGAATTAACTATTGAGGACCTTAAACACAACCCCATATGGGAATGGGAAATAGATGAAGAAGATAACGAAGAACATGATGAAACATGGGTGAAACCAGCGGCAACTTCTAATTTTACAGAAGAGTTAAACGGTTCAATAGTACTAGGAAAATTACTCTTACATAATGGCGAGAAATTCCCTATGATGTGTGAAATTAATATTGAAAATGACGAGGTATTCATTAGTTCTGTTGTTTATTATAACGAAACAGAAGATGAGTATATTGCTATAGAAGATGTAGTGAAAAAACTTGAACTACCTTTAACAATTCATATAAATCTTACTATTCATGAAGAACCTAAAACTTTAATATTTTCTGCAAATAAAATGGATATTTATAAAAACACTATAAAAACTAATTTAAATTAAATTCTCACTAAAATAAGAACTAGGATACTTTTACAATCAATAGTTTCCTAGTTCTTATAATACATGTGTATTTCTATACTAAATWATCCCCTTTTCCACCAAYGTCTCTGCGATTTGAACTGARTTCCAAGCCGCACCTTTTAACAAATTATCGGAAACGATCCAAAGATGGAATCCTTTTGGCGTATCAGGGTCTTGTCTAATTCTCCCGACAAACGTATCTATTTTCCCTTCTGCATATAATGGCATTGGATAWAKYTGTTCACTAGGRTTATCTTGTAAAATAACACCTGGTGCATTCAGTAGTACTTCTTTAATTTCTGCAGCGGTCGCTTCTTTTTCAAGTTCAATATAAACTGATTCAGAATGCCCCGATACAACTGGAACTCTGACGCAAGTAGCTGCCATTTTCAGATTTGGATCTTCTAAAATTTTCTTCGTCTCTTGAATCATCTTTACTTCTTCGAATGTGAAATCATTGTCTGTAAATA
>NZ_JBFTMA010000249.1:0-6705 GCF_056396725.1 Bacillus sp. 05T31 | reverse complement strand
GTTTAATGACTTTTGATAATGATGCTYTATTAGTACGTAGAATWATGTTTACATTRGGAGAAGAGTTTRAMGATRKTGAATTAGAAACATTRCTAAAGGATTTAGAARATCAYGGATTTAGAGTTGTGTATGTTGAAGAGATGAATAATCCACGTGAAGTTGAAAYKATAGAYTAACATGTAATAGCCATCTTATTTTTCGGATGGCTTTTGCTAGGTTGTACATATAAAGTTATTCAAAGATAACAAAATACGAAAATCATAGGTATCTAAAAATATTTGTGTAAAAGAATAAAAAGAGAAGAAAATTTTGATTTTCGAAAAATTCTATTTAAAAATATGTTTTTATTTTTCAACCAAATATGTTACTATATGTGTGATAAAAACAAAAAGGTCTGACAACTAAACTCCACGTTATAACACTCTAATGACTTAAATATTCAAAAAAATCAAAATTTATTATTTAGAGTAATTAAAAGGGGAATGGAGAAATTATGGAGAAAGACATTGCTTTGTAAGGGGTATATTTTATCATCATGAGCAGAGAGGAGGATGCATAGCATATTGTGAAAATAGAAATAAACAATGAAAAAGTGCTATGCAAATGAAAAGTATGAAGGGACGATTGAGGCCAGGTGATACGGTAGCGATTGGTTTAATGCTATTTGCATTATTTTTAGGAGCAGGAAATTTAATTTTCCCGCCAGTTTTAGGACAACAAGCAGGAGAGAATGTTTGGGTTGCTACAATAGGATTCCTTGTAACGGGAGTCGGATTACCCCTATTAGCTGTAACAGCTGTCGCGTTTGTAGAGGGGGACTTGAAAGCGCTATCTTCTAGAGTCCACCCTATATTTGCGTTTATTTTCCCATTAATTAGTTATTTAGCAATTGGACCATTTTTTGCGATTCCGCGTACTGGAGCCGTTTCGTTTGAAATGGGTATGAAGCCGTTTTTATCAGAGGCAATGGTTTCAGAATGGTACATGCTATTTCTTTTCACTATAGTTTTCTTCGGAATAACGTGGTATTTATCATTAAATCCATCTAAATTAGTGGATTGGTTTGGAAAATTTCTTACACCGTTATTAGTATTAATTGTTGCTGTTATTGTCGGAAAGGCAATTATTGATCCAATTGGAGAACCGGCTGCACCTTTAGCTGCGTATAAAGAGAATGCATTCTTTGGTGGATTTATTCAAGGATATTTAACGATGGATGCGATTAGTGCTCTTGTGTTTGGGATTGTTGTTGTACAAGTTATTCGCTCAAAAGGGATAAAAGAGAGCGGACAAATCGCAAAAATAACAGTTGTATCAGGGATTATTGCTGTATTAGGTTTAACGTTAATATATTTATCACTTGCATATCTCGGATCTACAAGTACATCACTTGGTGTGTCGGAGAACGGTGGTCTTATTTTAACGAATGTTGTAAATGAGTTATATGGAACGAGTGGTAAAATTTTATTAGGGCTTGTAATTATACTCGCTTGTTTAACAACTTCTGTTGGATTAACATCTGCCTGTGCTGGATTCTTTACAAATTTATTCCCAAAACTTTCGCATAAAACGATTGTAACAATGGTATGTGTATTTAGTTTAATTGTATCTAACCTAGGGTTAACACAATTAATCGCAGTAACTTTACCAGTGTTAATGATCATTTATCCAGTTGCAATTGTATTAATCGTACTTTCGTATTTCCATAAATGGATTGGAAAGCGTAATACAATTTATATAGGCGCAATATTAGGTGCATTATTAATTAGTTTATTTAATGGCTTAGAAAGTGCGAACATAAAGATTGACGCAATTTCAAATGTACTTCAAATGCTACCATTATATAAAGAAGGAATAGGGTGGTTAATCCCATCATGTATTGGCGGGGTTCTCGGTTTCTTCTTTTATAAATCAAATGAATCAAGTGAATTACAAAAGAAAGGTGCTTAGGCGCCTTTCTTTTTTTGAAGGGAATTTTTATACTGTGTCTAAATAATAATTGGGAGGAGTGATAAAATGGCTAGTTTTGAAGATTTTTTAACTTTGGACTTGCGTATTGGAACGGTAAGAAAGGCGGAGGAATTTAAAGAAGCAAGAGTTCCGGCAATTAAGTTAGAAATTGATTTTGGAGAGCTCGGGATTAAGCAATCAAGTGCTCAAATTACGAAAAGATACAATCCAGAAGATTTAATCGGTCAACAAGTCGTTGCTGTTGTAAATTTCCCACCAAAGCGTGTGGCAGGATTTAAATCGGAAGTGCTTGTACTGGGTGGTGTTCCTGAAGCTGACGATGTTGTTTTACTTCAGCCGAATATGGAACTGCCGAATGGAACGAAAATTAGTTAGTGTGAAGGTAGGGGTTAATTTGGATATCGGACGAGAATATTTACAATGTGCAATTTCGAATTTCAAAGCAACACAAAAACAAGGAGAACGAGTGCTTTCTCAATTATCTTATGAACAAATAATGTGGTCTTCTCATGAAGAGACAAATAGTATTGCGATTATCATTAAGCATTTACATGGTAATATGCGTTCAAGATGGACGGATTTTTTAACGTCTGATGGCGAAAAAATAGATCGCAATCGAGATGGTGAATTTGAGGGCGGCTACAATTCAAAACAAGAAGCTCTTGCTGCGTGGCAAGAAGGGTGGGAACATGTTTTTAAAACGATGAATACTATAACGTCGGAACACCTATTGAAGACAATATACGTTCGCGGAGAAGCACATACTGTAATGCAGGCGATTGAAAGGCAAATTTCTCATTATGCTTTGCATATTGGACAGATTATTTACATTGGTAAAATGTTAAAAGAAAATGAGTGGGAGTGTTTAAGTATTCCTAGAGGTCAGTCTACCCGTTATTTAGAGAAATAACGTTCTATGTAATAATAAGAAAGAAATCGATATAAAATAGGAATTGAAAAAACAAGCCAAATGATTGATGGCTCCGTGATCATAAGAATGCTGCCAGCAATAAGCCCATATGTAATAAGAAAGAAACCAAAGAGTGTATTTATRGGAATAAAACGTGAGACAAATAATTGCTGATTTTTGAAACAAGTGTTATGAAACAAATAAAAGCGGAAATGCCATGTAGAGGTAATAAGATCTTTCCTTCTCGTTATTCTTTTTTTGCATTTATGACAGATGAACGGTGGCTGCATTTCATTACGCTCCATTTTCTATATTCATTAGTTTCGCAATAATTTGAGACAATACTAGGTACAAAGTGTATATTCCTATATATGCTCCGGCAATAAGGAAAAATGGATTTAGTAAAATACCGTGAATGCATGTCATAAAAACAAGATCTTGTATTAAAACATCATATATATTAATAGAAATAATTGTCCCGAGCACATACAATGCTATGTACGCAGAAATATGTAGCGCAATGCGAATTTTAGGATGTAAAGCAAACAAATAAAAAATAAATGATAAGACGATTGGTAATGTTCCTATTAGTAGCTTCAATTCATTTCACCTCATTAACAATATAGCCGGAATTTAAGCGGTCTATTCTCTAGAGCTTGTACATAACTTGAAATAGAGAGGGTGATAGTATGAATCGAGGCTTTTTTTACGTGAAATTAACAAGTGTACGCAAGTTAATTATATTTATTATTACTACGGTATTAGCGACTTTCTTTCTTATTAGTGTAATGGTAACTTCCATGAAAGAGACAAAGTCAACGTATTTATATAATTGGTTAAATGAGTTATCAATGAATGGTTACATGTACGTTATTGGAAAAGAGAATCATTATTTTACACAGGAGTACCGGAATTTGAATCAAGACTTTTCTATTTCTTCATTCCTCTTTTCGATGGCTACGAATATTCGTTTTGATGATGTACGTAGTTTTGTCGGGAAAGAACTTCCGGGATTTGGGAAATATGATACAGAAATCGTTATAGCAGGTGAAGGAACAAATTACTCCAACTTACCGATAGAATCGAGTGTTCCTCTTGAAGAAGTAGTGAAGGAACGGACTGGAGAAGCTGGACAAGTTCCTAAGCCTGATACGAATAAAGAGAAGAAACARCCAKCTCAAACRACGGGRAAAAGACAAGTTGCATTKATTTATCATWCACATAGYTGGGAATCTTATTTGCCGTTACTSAACTTAACGAATGACCCARATCCGAATAAAGCAACGAGTTCTGTAACGAATATTTCAATAGTTGGAGATCGTTTTCGGGAACAACTGGAAAGCGAAGGGATAGGTGCTACTAGCGATAAGACTGATGTTGGCCAAAAGTTAATAAGTAAAGGATTAAACAGTAATAGTTCTTATAAACTGTCACGAGAAATTGTACAACAAGCTATGACTGGAAATAAAGAACTCCAATACTTTTTTGATTTGCACCGCGATAGTGCACGGAAAAATGTCACGACAAAAACAATTGGAGATAAATCMTATGCAAAGCTTGCTTTTGTAATWGGGAAAGGAAATAAAAATTATGAAAAGAACTTACAATTAGCAACAGCTCTTCATGAGGAAATTAATAAAAAATATCCAGGAGTGAGCCGTGGTGTAATTCAAAAAGGGTTCCAAACAGGGAATGGCGTCTATAATCAAGACYTATCAGGACAAGCGATWTTAATTGAAGTTGGYGGSGTAGATAATACAGAKGAAGAATTAAATMGATCRATTGATGYWCTTGCTAAAGCATTTGGWGRRTATTTTTGGCAAGCRGAAAAAGTGAATGGATAAAGTGGGAATTTAATTAGCCGGAGGGTTCATCCTACTGATTATTAGCCCTCATCAATCAGGATACCCGTTAATACAGGATAAACGTAAGCGAGAAGCTTACGTTTTTTTATTTGTTCATAATCTATAGGTAGAAAGATATGTCACATTATAGACAWAATTMCCTWTTATTATAKTRATATCGAAATTTGTCTATTTATAGTAAGRAATTTAGAGAGGTATTTTCAGAAAAATGAAGAAAATCTCTTTGTAAGGAAGATTTTTAACAAACAGAATGGGTAGGGTGATCAAGGTGATMCGRGAGATTAGAGTAGAAGATGCAGCATCATTTTTGCAATTAAGTAAGCAATTAGATGAAGAAACGAAATTTATGTTATATGAACCAGGAGAACGAAAAACTACAGTAGATCAACAAGAAAAGATGGTCCACCGTTTTATAGAAAATGAATATGCGAAAATATTTGTAGCAGTTGAAGAAGAGAGAATAGTAGGGTTTATTTTAGTTAATGGAAATAATATTCAAAGAAAGAGACATGTGGCAGGCATTGTAATTGGTATTTTGCGAGAGTATAGTGGCCGAGGTATTGGAACGAGTTTGTTTAAAGAAGTGGAGAAGTGGGCAACTTAGTATCGTAGCGATGATACTGATTGTTGGAGTAGCAGGAATAAATTATAAGATGTACAAGGATCAAGAGGCGCGGGAAGTGAATGTAAACAATATATTTCCAAAAGCAAAAGAAACGATTGCTAATATGGATGGGGATATCGCAGTGATTAGTAATCCAAATTCGATGCTTGTACTTGTGAATAAAAGTAGGCGTTTACCAGATGGATATAAGCCGCAAGATTTAGTTATTCCGAAAGTGCGTTACTCTAGTGAAGGTGATCAAGAAAAGAAAAAGATGAGGAAAGAGGCAGCGCTGGCGCTGGAGGAAATGTTCCAGCAAGGGGATAATGAAGGGATGTTTCTATTCGCAGTCTCTGGATTTAGATCTTTTGATCGACAAAAAGCATTAAATACGATGTATAAAAGGCAAGATGGGGAAGCGAAAACAGCGATGTCTAGTGCAGTCCCTGGTACGAGTGAACATCAAACAGGACTAGCTATGGATATTACATCTCAATCTGCTAAATTTCAGCTAGAAACTGTTTTTGGGGAGACGAAAGAAGGAAAGTGGCTTTCTGAAAATGCCCATAAGTTTGGTTTTGTTATTAGATATACGAAAGAGAAAGAAGGGATTACCGGTTATCGTTATGAACCGTGGCATGTACGGTATGTTGGGAATCCGCAAGCTACATATTTATATGAAAACCAACTGACGATTGAAGAAGTAACGCAGTAATGAATTGAGGGGAGAGGGCTAAGATGACGATGTTATATAAGAAAAAGGTACATGCATATATTACGAGAGAAAAAGAAGGGGCTATGCAACTACTCGTTTTTAAACATCGTGATATACGAGAGGCTGGTATCCAAGTGCCAGGCGGGACGGTAGATGAAGGCGAAACGTTAGAGGCAGCAATTTTACGTGAAGTACAAGAAGAGTCAGGACTACGCCATTTTTGTATCGAGCGCTTCCTTTCTGATTACATTATTTATATGAAAGAAAAAAAGGAATATCAAAAACGTCATTTTTTCCACATTTCATTATTAACAGATGTGAAAGATACGTGGGAACATATAGTAAGTGCTGGTGAGGAAGACAAAGGTTTAGTATTTTGTTATGAGTGGGTTGATATTAACAAATGCCCTGAATTAGCAGGTAAACAAGGCGAGTTTTTACATTTGTTAGAAGAAGTATATGTAAAATAATAAAAAGAGTCTGAGGCGATATGATATTATCCCCTTTAGGTAGACAGTGTAAAAAGACCATGTACATACATGGATGTTACACTATTACTTGGAGGGGATTTTTCATGACTAAAAAAGGCTTAACTTTTAATATATATTCAGAAGAATTAAAGTTATCAGCTGTTCAAAGT
>NZ_JBFTMA010000248.1:0-5594 GCF_056396725.1 Bacillus sp. 05T31 | reverse complement strand
ATCTCACAGATATGAGAAAAAAACAGTCTTTGATATTTTAGGTGTTGTGTATGAGTATACCACTTCTGCTCATCAGGTAGCATAGCAAAAAATTTGAAACCCGTCAGGGTTTATTTGATGTGCCTACTTTTATGATATCTATAAAAGATAATAAAAGACTACGTGAAAAGACCACATCTTGTATAAAAATATACCTTAAGTTGATGGATGTGTGGTGCTACCCCATCGCCAACAAGGTAAAATGAAATCATATTTCAAAAATAAATAGAGCCTGTCCCAAAATTGATGAGAGTAGCTCTTTTTTCATGTCGCATGATGGTAAATAAAATTTTATTGGCGATTTTTCTAATATATCGATCACAACTCGAATTTTACCAACGATTCGACAAGGAATATCGACTTAACTACAAAATAAGACAATAATAACCTACTTATTAATTAGAGAAACCGTCCCAAAATACCTTTTGGGACGGCCTCCTTTTTTCTATCTCTCTTATACAGACACTATCACTGTGTAACTTTATTAGAAACAAGTAATTTTTCAATACATATAGGCAACATATCTAATAGTGTTTCAAATGCGTAATTTACGTCCAGACGCTCCGTCCATTGATGGGCATCTTTTCCTACCGGTCCCATATTTAATACTGGAACGTCAAACTCTTCTAATTCCTGAAGTGGAATCRAATAACCTTTATCCCATAATGGCATATTGTCTACAAGRGAACYCATTGAATCYAATGGGTACTGCAAGCCCACATAGCTCAAATCTGAAATTCCTCCAAAATAATTTTGATTTTCAAATGTAATGCTATGATTATAGTGGGCATACTTTTCCATTTCTACAACTACCTCTTTAATGAAAGGATTATTGCGTGAACTCACAGCTGGATAGTACGGCGGCGCAAAGAAAAGTACAATCATCGGAGCCTTTTCTTTACACAGAATCGCTAATTTGTCTACTAAATCAATGGTTACCGCACGATCATCTTTATCTTCTCTATTTTTTATAATATTAGATTGATTTTCATCTAATTTTTCTTGTCCATGTTGTTCAATTGCATAAGTGATAAGCTCTTCATATGTTAATACATTTACTTTAAGATTAGGCGGTATGAACGGATTATACTTAGAAAAATGATACGCTCGCTCCTCATACGATTCTTCGATTTTCTCTGCTACTTTCGTTACCTTTTGACGTAACAACGAAACTACATCTGTCATCGTTTTTTCTAGTAAAAACAAGTTAAATAATGTGACAGCACGATGAGGAATTTGTACAGAATAATCCTCCTTTAAGTCTCTTTGAAGCAAGTTAGTTGGTGGTGGACTCGCTTCACCATCTACAATATCACAAAGGTCCGTATTCAACTCTAATTCTGCTGTTATTAATGAAGCCATATAACTCCCATTTAACCCTGCAAAAGGTTCGCCTACATGTGTCTCTTTTCCATAGCAAAGGAAACCAGGTAACACTTTACCAATAGAACCAGTATAAATATACTTATTTTGGTCACCAGGATGTCTTGAAAACATAGGCTCTGAATTTAGGACCGTTTTATACTCTAAGTCATGTTCTTTTGCTAAGTCTAATAATCTTGGAACAGCAGCCCTCATCCCTACAGAGTTCACTTCTTCATCTGGAACAGCCAATAAAAGAACATTCCCATCAAATCTTCCTTCACAAGCTTGCTCAACCATCGCCATTTGTAAAGTTAGACCACATTTCATATCCATTGTTCCTCTACCAAAGAGCCAATTTCCTTGTTCTATATCTTCACGTACATGATCTGGTAGCTCATCTTTATGAGAATAAAACATAGATGTTAATTTTTTAGGGTTAAATGCATCTTCTTTCCACACTCCATAATCCTGTACATCTACAACATCAAAGTGACTAACAAGAATTACAGTATTTTTCGTACTATCACTTTTCTTTACTAGGGCTGTAACAAAATATCGTCCATCCCCCGTCGGATTTTTTTGCAAATGATGCGAATTTTGTTTGAAATACGGTAAATCAGATAATTGTTCTACAACAAAGTCTGGCAATATAACTTCAGCTTCTGAACCTGTAATACTAGGAATTTCAACAAGACCGCTTAATAATTGCACCAATTGTTCTTTAGATTGCCACTTTGACATATAAATCCCCCTATTTTTCCGCATTATGAAAATCAATTCCAATATATGAATAAAAAATGACGACAGCTATCAAAATTATAATTCTGATGTACTGCCGATTTTTATTGATATTTCATGAGCTGCTTGTTTTACCTTACTAATAAGAAAAGATAGTCGATCATCATTAATGCGATGACTAATTAACCCAACACTTAATGCTCCTACTACTTTATGATTAAATCCGATAATAGGTGCAGCTACTGAAGCTGTCCCTTCTGTTTTTTCACCATAACTCACAGCATATCCTTCATTTCTTATTTGCTTTATTTGATCAAAAAGAATTTGCTTTTGTTCTGGTAAAGAAGAAAGTAAATCTTCTACAATGTATTCCATTTCATTCGTGTTCATATTGGCAAGCATCGTTTTATTTGCGGCTCCAATCGAAAGTGGAATCTGTTCTCCTAAGTTATCGATAACTCGAATTTTTAAAGGGCTATCAATTCTTTCAATGATAATAGAATGTGTTTCATTTGGAATGTTCAAATAAACACTTTCTTCAACTTCAGAGGCCAAACGCTTCATCACTTCTCTTGCAACAGATCTGTAGTCTACCTTCTCCAATTGACGTAATCCTATTTCCATCCACATTGGTCCAATCTTGTACTGTTTTGTTTCTGGAATTTGCGTAACTAATCCATGCTCCATTAGAGAATTCAGTAACCTATGTACTGTACTAACCGGGAGATGTGTTCTATCAGCTATATCAGAAATAGCCCAATACTCTTTTTCATTTGTAGAATTCAGTAACTTAATAATACCTATCGCTCGATCAATGGACTGTACCATAACTCGCCTCAACTTTACTTGTAGTATGTTTAGCCTAATTAACTATCAATTTATCAAAAATTTAAACTGAAATCAATTAATTTATTTAATTTTCTAAAAATAGAGATATAACACTAACAGCAAGTTGAAAACGCAAACAAAAAACTGTTGACTTTTCTTCTTAATTATCTGAAAATTATAACAAGATTTCACATCACGGAATACATTCCATAATACGGAAAAACATCAAATTTCATACTACCAATTATGAAAGTGAGGAAAACAATGACGCAAGTAAACAATACAAACAATGAATTAAAGCGCACGATGAAAAGTAGACATTTATTCATGATTGCGCTCGGTGGTGTGATTGGAACGGGGTTATTTAACGGATCTGGTTTTATAATAAGTCAAGCTGGACCTGGTGGATCCGTACTTGCCTTTATGGCCGGTGGATTATTAATGTATCTCGTTATGCTATGTCTTGGTGAGCTTGCTGTAGCAATGCCAGTTTCAGGTTCCTTCCAGGAATATGCCACTAAGTTCATCAATCCCGCAACTGGGTTTACCATCGGATGGTTGTATTGGCTAAGCTGGGCAAATACGACTGGTCTTGAATTTACAACTGCCGGTATTACAATGCAGCGATGGTTTCCTGATATTCCTGTCTGGGTTTGGTGTTTAATATTTGGTGTTACAATATTCACTATTAACGCATTATCCGCTCGTAGTTATGCAGAAACAGAATTTTGGTTTTCAAGTATTAAAGTATCTGCCATTATTGCTTTCATTATTCTTGGCGGCGCCGCTATGTTCGGCTTTATTGATTTAAAAGGAAACGAACCAGCCCCGCTTCTTTCAAATTTCGTAAATCATGGTGGTTTATTCCCAAATGGACTTGCCGCTATCTTATTAACAATGGTTACAGTCAATTATTCCTTCCAAGGTACAGAACTTGTTGGAATCGCAGCAGGTGAAAGTAAAGATCCAGGAAAGACTTTACCTCGCTCTATTAGAAATATAATATGGCGCACGATGTTTTTCTTCGTCTTAGCAATCTTTGTTCTCGTGGCCTTAATTCCTTGGGAAGAGGCAGGATTAACAAAAAGTCCGTTTGTTGCTGTATTTGATAATATAGGTATTCCATATGCAGCTGATATTATGAACTTTGTTATTCTTACTGCTGTTCTTTCTGTCGCAAACTCAGGACTATACGCTGCAACTCGAATGCTTTGGTCATTATCAAAAAATGATATGGCTCCAGCCTTTTTAAAGAAATTATCATCACGAGGGATACCTCTAAACGCTTTAATCTTGACGATAGCTATTTCTGCTTTTTCTCTTTTGACAAGCGTTGTAGCTGCTGAAACGGTTTACTTATGGCTGATTTCAATTTCTGGAGTCATTACAATTATTGTTTGGATGTCAATTTGTGCTTCTCAATTCTTTTTCCGTAAACATTATTTAGCCAAAGGTGGAAAATTAGAAAACTTAAAATTCAGAACTCCACTTTATCCTCTTGTCCCAATTCTCGGTTTTGGACTGTATGGCATTATATTAATAAGTCTTATCTTTATCCCAAGTCAAAGACTAGGAATCTATTGCACTGTACCATTTATCATCTTTTGCTACACCTACTATCACTTTAAGGTAAAGAAAAGAATTGCTACTAACACTCATACAGAGACTAAAATTAGCGAAACTTCGTAATACTATGCGATACATAAAAGACCGCACATGGCTTTTACTTCATGTGCGGTCTTTTATCATTGCTTTATTCATTTTTCCAGGAACAGTTCCCCTATTTTCCCCATACTATTAGAAGGATGATGTCGGTATCGTTAATGTAGTAAATGCTACACCAGCAATTATGATTTTTTACTGTTCATAAGTTGCTGATTCTCCTTACTATTCCTGTTTTGTTTTGATATATTAAATTTATACTACGTCACATTAAAAATTTTAAAATAGACAGGAGTTAAATGCGATGATAAAAGGTTTCGGAGGAATATTTTGGAGAACTAAGAATCTTGATGTTATAAAAAAATGGTACAGTGAAGTGTTGAAGATTGAAATCGAAAATTGGAATGGGACTGTAATTAAACCCGAATTAGGAACTGAGACTATCTTTTCTTTCTTTACCGAAAATGACAGTTATTTTCCAACAGAACAACAAGTGATGTTAAATTTCCAAGTACATAATCTAAACGAGACTATTCAGCATCTTGAACAAATTGGTGTACCTCTTGAAAAGAAAGAAGAGATTAGTGAATTTGGAAAGTTTATTTGGATTAAAGATCCTGAAGGTCGATTGATCGAACTTTGGGAGAAATAGCCGGTTGTAATCATTTGCTATTAAGCTAACAAAACACCCCCTAAAATAAAAAACACGCTATTCTTTCTGTAGATACATAAGAAAGGATGGCGTTTTTAATATAAACTTATCGATTTTCGATGAACTAGAATTGTTTTCTAAAGAGGTGCAACGACATATGTCGCTTAATGCTTTAGAGCAAATAGCTACAAATATAGGATGTGTTACATGAAAAAGTAAATACCGTATACAAGATTAAGTGGCCTTATATATCTAAATGAAAAAGCATAACCCATACTTCATTGATACTCCCTCTTTAATATACAGAGGG
>NZ_JBFTMA010000247.1:0-7849 GCF_056396725.1 Bacillus sp. 05T31 | reverse complement strand
ATTTTACAGTTAGCAAACAGACAAGATATTCCTGTAATTAGCGGTGCAACAGGCCCACTTACAAATGAAATTACAACGTATTACCCTGAAATTCATGGACCAGAAGGATTAGGGCCCATCCATGTACCGGAAAGTGCGTTATCTATTCCTATATACAATTTTGGCAGTATTGCTGCGATTCTTGTAAAGTATGGAGAAGATTTAACAATTGTCGATGTAGGAAGATCTACCTCGTTAGCGATTGCTTTTAATTTATGGAACGACTTGATGTTAAATATAAAAGGAATTTATTTTATGGGTGGTGTCTTTTTAGAAGCAGGGAATGTTACTCCATTAGCAGAGGCAAACGTGTACGGAGATCCTATAGCAAGTCAAATTGTATTTCAGCAAGCGGAAAATATAACGTTATTCCCYTTAAATGTAACAAATAAAACGGTTTTAACCCCAAGTGTATTTACTTACATTTTAGTTAATACACAAAATCCATTTAAGTCGATTATGAAACCCCTGTACGATTATTATTTATCAGCATACCAAAAACTCAATCCATCTATTGAAGGGCCATTATTACACGATGTACTTGCTATAAGCGGTTTAGTGAATCCTACATTTTTAAATTATACATCTCGAAAAGTGACTGTAGACATATGTGGCGAAACGAAGGGACAAACTTTTGCTGATTTTCGCCCACACTCTAAATCTGAAGGGGCGCGTATAGCGTTACAATTAGATGAGGAAAAATTTATTCAGGATTTTATGAAAATCATGTTATAAGTTGATGTCGAAAAAGGGAATCATTTCACTCCGTTGAATATAAAAGATAAATTCTCTTTTTAAAGGAGCTTAAAATAGTGAACGTTCAATTAAAAATTGTTACGAGAGAAAATTGGGAAGACGCATTAAAGTTACAAGTTAAAGAAAACCAAATACACTTTGTTCCCGCAGTGGCAGTATCACTTGCTAAAGTATACATAAAACCAGATGGTGAAAATGTCGAATATATTCCATTCGCTATATATGATGGTGACCTTATAGTTGGTTTTATTATGCATGCTTTTGTACGAGAGTCAACAGATATGTATTGGATTAACGGATTTATCATTGATGAAAAAGAGCAAGGAAAAGGATATGGAAAAGCAGCATTACAGGAAATCATTAACTTAATAAAAAATAACTTTAAAGAGTGTGAGGAAATTARATTAACTGTCCATAAAGATAATATTTCTGCAAAGAAACTATATGAATGTTATGATTTTAAACCATTAGGAAATGTATATGACGGTGAGGAAGTATATCGCTTATTGTTGTTGAAATAAAAATGTACTGTTTTGAAACAATAAGTTGTTCCGTTAAAGGGTCATATTGCGGAGAATTGGTTGTACTAATTCATATAAATTATCGCAAACTCAATTCACGAAATTATTTAAACATTTTATTATAAAACAGTATTTATATATACTTAAACTATCATTAATAAAAACATCAATGGAGGAACTAATATGAAAGAAAGCAATAAAAAAGAGTTGTCACTAGAGCAACGTGAAGAATTACTACAAACATTGAAAGATCGTTTTGATAATAATATGAACCGTCATAAAGGTTTAGAATGGGCTAATGTTCAAGAAAGGCTGGATGCTAATACTGAGAAGTTGTGGTCGCTCAACGAAATGGAACGAACTGGTGGCGAACCTGATGTTGTTGATTTTGATAAAGAAAAAGGCGAATATATTTTTTATGATTGTTCAGCAGAAAGTCCTAAAGGTCGTAGAAGTGTTTGTTACGATCTTGAAGCGCTAGAATCAAGAAAGAAACATAAACCAGAAAATAACGCTATTGATATGGCAACTGCTATGGGTATTGAACTATTAACGGAAGAAGAATATCGTACATTACATAATCTTGAAAATTTCGATATGAAGACGTCGAGTTGGGTGCAAACACCTTCTGATATTAGAGAACTTGGCGGTGCCCTTTTTTGCGATTATCGCTTTGGACACGTCTTTGTGTATCACAATGGGGCAGAATCYTACTATGCCGCAAGAGGCTTTCGTGGYTCGTTAAGAGTCTAAAATTTGTACAGGCAGGTAAATTTGAAGTAGAGAATAGATTTGCTTAGGGAATAGTAGTGATTGCATACTTTAGCTACGGATTCGATTTTGAGGCCGCAAAGAATAGGGCTAATCAAACCTTATTGTAAAAGAATGAATCAACTAAAAATATTAAGAGTATGTTTTGATAATTTTCTTCATAAACATACTCTTTTTTAGAATCATTTATCAAAATTATTAGTTTTAATTAACGTATAAACGAGAACTTGTAAAAGGTACTCTTGCAATTATCAATGAAATTCACCCATATGAAACACCTATGATTTATATTATCCCGCTTTTAAATGAAAATTTCCGAGCAAGTATAAAGTGAATGATTAGGAGGAATACAAAATGAAAAGTAAATTCCATCATATTGTACGAGCTATCATGATAAAAGATGAAAAATTACTAGTTGCTGAATACATAGGACATCACTATTTTTTACCCGGTGGCCATGTTGAAATTGGGGAATCAGCAGAGAATGCACTAATAAGAGAGTTACGAGAAGAACTTGGGGTAACTTGCAGTATAAAACAATTTTTAGGCGTCATAGAAAATCAATGGCAAGCCAAAGAAACCCTCCACCATGAAATTAACCACATTTTTGAAATAGATTCAAATGAGTTAAAATCCGATTTCACTCCAATATCTAAAGAGTCCCATTTAGCATTTCACTGGATTGATTTTAATAAAGAAAATATAAATTCCTATACAATAATGCCGACACCTTCAGTAAAAGAATTACTAGAAAGAAAATTAAGTGATGAACTATTAACTTGCTGGATTAGCAACTTTTAATTGTCTCTATTTATATTAATTCCGTTCACTAAAAGAATATAAAGAAAATAGGCTCATAAACAAGGTACATCACCTAGTGTAAAGTCATATTTTGTTGATGTACGCATTTAGTCTATAGCCTTATTTCTACTTTATTTTTAAAAGTAAATAAACTCGAAAATTTGGACGGAATTTATATTTGTAAATGGAGGGTTTCATAATGAATGAATTTCAACAAGAACTACAAGCGTTAAACCTTAATGCTTATCAACCTGGTAATGTTGTGTATTGGGATCAGCAACAAAATCAATATCCATATTACTACATTCAAGACGATGCACGTCGTTGTGGCGGATGCGGTGGCGGACGTTGTGGCGGTTGTGGTGGTCGCTGTGGTGGYTGTGGCGGCGGACGTTGCGGCGGTTGTGTAGGTTGTGTAGGCTGTGTTGGTTGTTTCAGCTGTTCTAATTGCTGGAACTGGTGGTTTATTTAAGTATTATAGGTCTATAATATTTCACATGAAAGAAAAGTGCAGATGCAAAGTTATAATGTATTGAAACTTTTCTTTCATGCTGTTATTTTTATATGTTTTAGGGGGATATTTATTTGTACAAATATGAAAAATTAATTTCATGGGTAGAAAACATTAAAGAGACAAATCAAAGTTCTACGGCAGCACTTTGTATTATTAAAGATAATAAGATTGTGCTAGAGCATTATAGTGGAACGCATTCAAATACTCCTACTAGTAAAAAAGTAACCATATCTTCACAGTTCAATGTCGCTTCCGCAAGAAAAAGCTATTTAGGATTAATGGTAGCTTATGCTGTTTATGAGGGGAAAATAAAMTCTCTTGATGACGAGGCWGTAAATTATTTTAAARAAYATGATCCTTCATTACTYGGRAAGACAAMGATWAGACATTTAGTAACTCATTCACACGGTTTAAATGAAACCGATGATGGGACRGYTTTTCGTGARTTTGAGCCGGGACAAGCTTGGGCGTACAGAGATATTAATGTAAGAATGGTGACGCAGCTTATTTATCAGCTGTATAATAAGAGTTTTCCTGAATTACTAAAGGAGCGTGTATTCCTACCTGCCAACTTCAATGAAACCGGATGGAGAATAAAACAAGATGATAATTTAGTTAAGGTTGTTGTAAACCCAGATGAAGATGCAATAAGTAGTGTTGGTGCAGTAGATGACGGCTCCGAGAAAAATCTTTTTGTCTCTGCGAGAGAATTTGCCTACTGGGGGAACCTGCATTTAAATAAAGGGTTTTTAAATGGTAAACAAATTGTGCCAAAAGAAGTTATAGCACTTGCTACGAGCTTACAAAGTCCAGAGTATACAAATAAAGAACTACCTCAAAACGGGTTGTTTTGGTTCGTTCAAAATGAACCTGCTTTATTTAGCGAACTTGGTGAGCGAGTTCCTAAAGGTTCCTATCAAATATTAGGAATTACAGGACCAACGATATTAGTCATTCCAGAATATAATGTCGTCGTTGCTAAAATGTACAATAAAAGATACAACTATGGTGGGGATAATTATTTATATTATTTACGTGAATTTAGCAATTTAGTCGCTGATACATTTAATAGCAGTAAAAATACTATGGTTAGGGTATAACTACTCCTATAATAAAAAGGAGTGAACTTTAATGAAAAATGAAGTGAATAAAAATAAAAAGCAAAATATAAAGGATGTAAACACAGAACAAAACGCGATTTATAGCGATCCGAAAGATGCAGCTAATATGCAAACTGTACCGCAGCCGAAAGACTTTGAGGAAATTGAATATTAATTTTCTCTCCGACTTATTTATGAAAGAAAAATACGTCTTAAGTCTCATCACTTTCAGCAAATTATTTGATAACATATATACATAAGCATTCGAAAATGTCTTATCTTAACAAAGCTTTCTTTAAATGCTGTATATAACCTACAAAAAGGCACTTCTTGATGAAGTGTCTTTTTGTGTAAGCTAACTCAATTTCCATTTTCCGTACAGTATCTTGCAATTTATCATGGATATACTAACTGTGAAAATTCATGTCATGATAAAAGAAGGGGACAGTTAGCATGAAACAAACATCTATAAATCCATTGCTAATTGTTCTAGGTACAATCATTGTTCAAATTGGCCTAGGAACAATTTACACATGGAGTTTATTTAATCAACCCCTTGTAAGTAAGTTTGGATGGAACCTCAATTCAGTCGCGATCACGTTCTCAATTACGAGTTTTTCTTTATCATTCTCAACTCTATTTGCAGGAAAGCTACAACAAAAATTTGGACTTCGTAAACTTATCGCTACTGCAGGAATTGTTTTAGGACTCGGTTTAATACTTAGTTCACAAGTTTCCTCATTACCATTACTTTATTTATTAGCCGGTGTTGTCGTTGGATACGCTGATGGAACAGCATATATTACATCACTATCTAATTTAATTAAATGGTTTCCAAACCGTAAAGGTGCAGCGACGGCCGCTAATGCCGTCGCAATGATTGCAATCTTTAATACAATAGGTAGAATTATTCTTGGAACGTTATCAGATAAAATAGGTCGATTAAAAATCGTCTCGGCTACATTTATTATTATTGGATTATCCGTCTTCACTTTAAGTTTTATTCCACTAAATTACGGGATTTATTTTGCTTGTGTAGCAAGTGTCGCCTTTTGCTTTGGTGGTAATATCACCATATTCCCAGCCATTGTCGGAGATTTCTTCGGACTAAAAAACCATAGTACAAACTACGGGATTGTTTACCAAGGTTTCGGATTTGGTGCACTTGCAGGATCATTCATTGGAGCACTACTTGGAGGGTTTCAACCAACCTTCATTACAATCGGTGTTTTAAGTATTATATCATTCGTTATCTCTATATTAATTCGCCCTCCAAATGCAGAAAAGAAGAAGGAAATAAAACAGTTAAATCGAAAAATAGCTTAATGCTAAGAAAGAGTCCTTATGCTAGGGCTCTTTTTCATTACAGCATAATGTATAAACAATGGATGCCATTCAAAAAATCTAATTTTTTCCCTGTACTTATTTCATAATCTAACATTAAAGAAGATAGGACATTCCGATTATTAAATTGAATAAATAATGTAAAGGGGCGTGATAGTTAAAATGCAAATAGTAAAGCAATGGGTACAAGAAGATAGTGATTACATAAGAGAAAAAGTAATTGAATATAACCAAAAACAACTTTCAAATGAAGAAAAAGCACCTTCAGAAAAGATTAGTTTTATAGTGAAAAATGAAAAAGAAGACATAGTAGGAGGGATAACGGCAATCACATTTTGGCACCATGTACATGTTGATTTCCTATGGGTTTCTGAAGAATACAGGCACGAAGGTTACGGAAGCAATTTAATGAATCTTATTGAAGAATTTGCAATTRAAAAAGAATGTAGGCTAATCAAATTAGATACTTTTAGTTTCCAAGCCCCTAATTTTTATAAGAAACATGGGTATAAAGTGATAGGGGTAAGTGAAGATCATCCTAAAGGGCATAATCATTACTATTTAGAAAAAAGGTTATAAATGAATCATTAAAGAGTGTATTATGATTAATCTTTTTCAAAATATGCTCTTTTCTTTTGTGTGTCTATGAACACGATATCGTTTCGTATTAGTTATTTATTCAAATTACTTTTTATGAATCCAAACAATTTAATGATAGAATGAAATAAAGACAGAAAATTTCTACCATTCAAGGGGATTACATATGAAAAAAGTAAATGTTACATACGCACTTCTATATGATGAAACTCATGAAAAGCTATTAATGGTTAAAAACAAAGGGAAACATGGTTCTTATTACACTTTACCAGGTGGAGCAGTTAAATTCGGRGAAACGTTAGAAGAGGCAGCAATTCGTGAAGTGAAAGAAGAAACAGGGCTAGATATATCCGTAAAAGGGGTTTGTTCCATTAGTGAAGCCTTCTTTGAGGAGAGAGGACATCATGCAATCTTCTTTAATTTTTTAGGAGAAATAATCGGAGGGGAAATCTGTATATCACGGCCAAAAGAGATTGAGGAGATTACCTGGATGGAATTAGATTCAGCAGAACCTTATTTACGTATACCAGAACACTTAAAAAGCCTTTTACAAAAGAAAGAAACAGTTCCTTATATTTTTAATGGAACTATTATTCATCAATCTTCATAAAGATAGTATTTCATTTAAGGCGGGGGAAAAATGGAGTTTATCGTTAATCACAAACAATTTACACAAGCTCTTTCAGAAGTATGTAAAGCTATCTCAACAAAAACTTTAATTCCTATATTATCCGGAATAAARATAACAGCAGATCAATCTGGAATTACTTTAATCGCAAGTAATTCGAATATTTTCATTGAAAAATTTATACCTATTTCAATTGAAGACGAACAAATTACAACTATTTTAAAAGCAGGGAGTATTGTTGTACCAGCAAAATATTTCATTGAAATTATTAAGAAAATGCCAAGTGATATTTTAATAAAAAGCATGAATGAGCAGTTGATTACAATTCAATCTGATGAAATTACTTTAAACTTAAATGGACTCTCGGCAAATGAATTTCCTAATGTACCATTTTTAGACGCACATACAGAAATACAAGTAGAGACGGAACAATTAATTGAAGTCTTTAAACAAACTGTCTTTGCAACTGCTAAAAATGAATCTAGACCAGTTCTTACTGGCGTACATTTCGTTATTGATCATAACAAATTAATTTGTGCTGCTACTGATTCGCACAGACTGGCTTTACGTGAAATACCCATTTCTTCACATGCGAAATTAAATTGCATTGTACCAAGTTCCACTATTAGTGAACTACTAAAATTAATGAACAGTAATTCAAATTTAGTATACATATATCTTTCAGAGAGTCACATTATTTTTAAATTCGGTACAATTACGTTGTATTCAAGACTTATTGAAGGAAAATATCCTAATATATCCGGCCTAATTCCAAATG
>NZ_JBFTMA010000246.1:0-7268 GCF_056396725.1 Bacillus sp. 05T31 | reverse complement strand
CTTTGATGTAATCGTGCACACCACTCGCCTCCCTAAATTGGATGTGAGAAGTGTGAAATGAGACTCGCTGCATACGACTATGAAGGAAATGTGAGTGCTGTTTGTAAGCGTTAAACATTCTTGGATTTATAATGAAATGATTCACGATTTCTCACCTCAAACACTCTCTTTGCATTGGTTTATACCATTGTATTGCCCGCACTACTGATATATGCTACATGTTCACTATTTTTGCGGACTAAGTTAAGAAAAATTACATTTTTTTGTGAGAAATACGTTAACGATGACAATTATGGCGAAAAAAAGTGACACCTCTTTATAAAAGGTGTCACTCTTCTCTTTCATATTCTTCTTCTAACAACTGATGGTGGGGGACTTCTTTCTTACCGGCAATATAATAATATAAAGCGAATAAAACAAACAATAAAATGATAGCAATCGACAGAACAGATAAAAATGACACAGTATCCCCTCCCTTTTGTAATATATATTCGAGAATCTCGTCATTTTTCCTTGTTATTGCAAATTTTTTCCCGAAATTGATTATTTTTATATAAAAATAAAAAAATCAGCTCTCCTAATGAGAACTGATTTTTTCACTTTATTATTCTTGTGAAGAAGAACYGTTAGATGATTCTGTAGAACCATTCGTTGATTTYTCTTCTTTTTGAGATTTCTCATCTTGTTTRCCGTTCGTCTCTTTATCACTMGTCGARCCGCTTGTTGATTTCTCTTCTTTTTGAGACTTATCTTCTGTTTTACTTTCTGGTTTCGTGCTTGTTGACTTTTCTTCTTTTTGAGATTTGTCATCAGYTTTTTTACCAGAAGCATTYGTCGCCTTTGCAGCACCYGCATCAGCTTTAATTTCTGCTACTGATTTATTTAAATAACGCTCAGGGTTCACAGCCACATTGTCTTTACGTACTTCAAAGTGAACGTAAGAACCTRCMTCTTTATTCATTGCATTTAGACCTGATTTYCCTAACACTTCACCTTGCGCGACTCTTGCACCTTTTTCTACTTTCACACTGCCTAARCTTTGATAAGATGCTGCTACACCATTTCCACTATCTACTGTTACAACATAACCAAGAAGTGAATCTTTTTCAGCTTTCGTTACTGTACCACTTAAAGCAGCTGTAACATCAAATTCTTTTCCGTTTTTCGCAGCAATGTCAATTCCTTTATTCGGGGAATATGTGTTGTTATAAAAGACAAGTGCTTTTTCTTGTTCCGCCTCTGATGCTGCATCTTCATAGAATTTCTTCTGTACTACTACTTCTGCATTTACTGCAGCTGGCATTTTCACTACTTCTGAAGATTTTGTTACCGGTACTGCCGGATCTTCCGTTTGTGTATACGGCGTTGCTTGATCTTGGTTCGGAGCTTTCTTTGGATTAGCTCCCTGGAACCATAGCGCAACCATTAAGATTACCGCTGCACAAGCAATGTATAGTGCCGGAAACACCCATCTTTTTTGAAATAAATGTACTACTTTTTGCGACTTTTTACTATTTCTTCCTCGCATTCCATCATCACCTCAGCAATCATTTTGAACAATATTCACTCATCCTATACAACCTATAACTAATTACTTTTCGACAAATTCTGTAAAAATATGTATAGGAATTGCAAAATTTCCGAGGAAATGATAGAAAAAGGAAAAAACTGAGCGTTTGAGCTCAGTTTTTAGTCCATTTGTTTCTTTTTATATACGATCAAACATGCAATAAGCGAAAGAATAAGCCACACTCCAACATTTAGTACATGCCCACCAATACTACTAAATCCTGCCCCACCTACTAAGCTGTTAATTGCTTTTACAATATGAGATGTTGGAAGATATTCAATCATCGTCTTAATTGTTTTATTTTCAACTAGTGACTCAAATTGTACAGCTAAATACATCGTCATTAAAATAGGCATTCCAATTAATGATGTTTGTGGTACAGAAGATGCAAGTAATCCGATCATTGTTCCAAGCACGATAAATAAAATAGTTCCACATAGGAATATCAATCCTACCAATGGAAGATTGATATTTAACTGATCTAAAATGAATAAATTTGCAATACAAATGACCATCGTCAGACCCGCTGTTAATAAACTCTTTCCAAGAAGAACTTCAACAGAAGATGCTGGGGATAACATTAACACACGTAGTGTATGTTTTTCTTTTTCTTCTGCGATTACCATAGATTGAACAAAGCCTGCGACAAATAGGAAGGCCGTTATAGTAGTAGTACCTAACATTTCCTTTCCCGCTCCAAATCTGCTAAATAAAAATGAAAATATAATTGGTAAAAATGCCATTAACAACACTTGTGAATTCGTCTTAAAATCTTGTACTTCTTTTCTAAAAATAGCTGATACACGTCTCATTGAAAATGTCATTACAATCCCCTCCCAGTAACTTCAATAAAGATATCACCTAAAGTTGGTTCGTGTGAATGAATGGATAGTAATTCTCCTTTGTTCATCCATTCTGAAATACGTTTTGCACCTAATTCGTCTTTTTTCACTGTTTCTTTTTGTTTATCTTTTAACACAACTTGTATTTGATCTTTCGCGTATTTTAATCGCAAGTTTTCTGGTGTATCAAGCGCTACAATTTCTCCGCCGCATAGAAAGGCGATGCGGTTACAAAGCGTTTCTGCTTCATCCATGTTGTGCGTTGTTAAAAAAATCGTTGTTCCTTCTTTATTTAAGTCTTTTAAGATTTTATGAATGTTTTGCACATTTACTGGATCAAGTGCAGATGTTGGYTCATCTAAGAAGAGGATATCTGGTTTGTGAAGAATCGCTCTCGCTAGTGTGACGCGCTGCTTCATTCCTTTTGACAATTTTTTCACTTGTGTTTTTTTATCATCCAATAAGTTCACTTGTGCTAACACTTCATCAATTCGTTCTTTTTTGCAATCGTATAAGTCACAAAATAATAGTAAGTTATCATAAATGCTAAGTCTKTCRTATAAGCCGCTATTGTCTGTTAAAATRCCGATTCGTTTGTAATCGATGCTGCTTGGYCCTGTAATGTCTTTCCCTAACACTCGTACCGTTCCAATACTATGAAGCAATTGAGATGTTAATATTTTTACGGTTGTCGTTTTTCCAGATCCACTCGGTCCGAGGAATCCAAAGATTTCTCCTTGCTTTACCTCAATATTTACATTTCGAAGGGCCGTTTTTCCATCGAAACTTTTCATTACATCTTTCATTTCAATTGCCAATGTCATTTCGTCATCCCCTTTGTTTTTCTTTTTATAGATGAAAGTCGCTTTAGCGCTTTTCGTTTGTTTGTTTCGTTTTTCTTGACTCAATCATATGAAAAACAAAGGGTAGGCGCAGTAAAATACCGGTAAAAGGAGTATTTTTACCGGTGAATGAATCGTATTTTGAGCTTATTGGAGCATTTTCATAGCCCAATTACACCTTTTAATTCATCCATTCGTCCTTTTGAAAGCGGGATTGAACTTTTTCTTTCGTCATCCAAAATTAAACTAAAACTATTACGTGTCCACGTAATGACTTCTCGTACTCTTTGTAAATTAACGAGGTACGAGCGATGACATCTAAAAAATCCGAATCCTGTTAATCTCGTTTCTAATTCACTTAATGTTAATGCACATACGAAATCACCTTCACGCACATGAATATGTGTCACTCCACTTTGCGTTTCAATGAAATGGATCTCCATCGGATCCAGTAAAATGATTTTATCATTCACTTTCGCTGGTATTCTTTCCAGTTTCATTTGCGGAATCATTTGAACTACTTTTTCTTCATCGACTTCTTCAACTTCYTCTTGCTCTATTTCTATCTTTTTCACACCATCRTTGTTTAATATGTAYACATCTTCTGTCARCGAAAGGGCATCYGATAAAAAGGAGGACGTAATAAAGATTGCCTTTCCTTGCTCTTTCATTTTCATAATCGCTTTTCGAATAATGATCGTACTCTCTGTATCGACATTTTGCTCCGGCTCTTCTAAAATAACTAAATCCGGATTATGAATCATAACTCGCCCGATATGAAGGCGACGTTTCTCTGAAAATGACAGTTTTTCTATTTTAACATTTAACTTATCTAGAAGACCGACATATTGTACTACTTCTTCCATACTCATGTTAGATTCATAAAGCCCTAATATAAACTTGAAGTACTCCCTCACTTTCAAACGATCGTATGCTTCATCTTTCAAAAAACAAAAACCAATGCGGGAATAATTCTTCTTTCCAATCGTTGTGCCTTCAAATAGTACATTGCCAGTTGAAGCTGCTTCTTCACCGATAATGATGCGGTGCAACACTTTAGCTGTATGATTATTGCATTGCAAAACAACACATTGTCCTTTTTCAACCTCCAGTTCAATTGCCGGTAACTGGTTCGTCTTCCCTACCTGTTTCAACTCCAGTAGCGCCATTCTGTCTCCCCCAAACGTTTTCCCTAATTATACCAAATGATTAATGGAGGATTATGATATTTTAAACAAAAAAGAAGTAGGTATCAGGAAACCCCTGACACCTACTTCTTCACCATCAATTTTCCTTCATAATCATTCATCGTCTTTATTTCAATGCCTTTATAGTAATGAGCGACTATCTCTGTATATTTCTTACCTTCCRCTGCCATRCCATTCGCACCGTACTGGCTCATACCGACGCCGTGACCGAATCCTTTCGTTGTAACGGTGATGTTATCCCCTTCTTGTTTCCACGTAAAGTCTGAGGAGCGTAAATCTAACTTTTCACGAACTTGTTTTCCTGTTAATGTTTTCCCTTGGAACTCTACATCCTTTACTCGCTTTCCTTCCGTAAGGTCTTTAATATTACCAACCTTTCCGTTTGCTAGTACTTTCACACCGAGACGTTTTTGAAAATCAGCTACTGTGAATTTTTGCTCACTCGTAAATTTTGGAGAGGCTTGATCCCACGGACTATCTACGCTTTTCAAGTACGGATAATCATTCCCCCAATAATCAGCTGCATTTTCTGTTCGTCCGTTACTCGTTGAGAAGAAGGATGCTGAAATTGGTTTTCCATCATACGTTAAAACTTGTCCTGCGGTTTTCGAAACGGCTTCCTCAATTTTCTTTAAATTATTTTCATAGTTATTACCCCATTGTTTCTTCAATTCCTCTTTGCTTTTGTACACTTGATCTTTCACTGTATCTGTCACGTCCGCATTGTTTTTCTTACCACCGCTTAGCATACGCTGCACTACAAATGTTCTTGCTGCTAATGCCTGCGCCTTTAGCGCCTCTATTTCAAAGCTGGCATTCATCTCAGAAGCTACTACACCGGCCACATACTCCTCCATAGGTAATGTTTCTACCTTCTTCTGCTGATCACGATATACAGCAACTTGAACCGCTGTATCCACTTTCCCTGGAGCTGGTATACTTTCTATCGCTGGAGGAGTTTTAGAAGCTGCTTCTTCCCCTACTTTTGCTTTCGCAAACGGAATAACAAGGAACATACTTAGGGGTATCGGTATAAAGTGAAAATTTAATGAGGTGGCGGTTTACTGACCGCAAATAACGAAGTAAAGCGAAAATTTTCTAAATATTTTTACTGAGACGTGCATAAGTATAGAATTTATTGACTATAACAGTAATAGCCCAAAAAAAAATAGCCCCTATGTCAAAAGACATAGAGACTATTTCAATTAAGCGTGAAGATCAGAAACTTCTTGTTCTTTCACTTCTTCTACTTTTTCGTTTACACGTTCAATAGTTGCACCTAATGCAGCTAATTTCTTATGGAAATCTACATAACCGCGGTCAAGATGTTTTAACTCTGTTACACGAGTATAACCTTCTGATACTAAACCAGCTAAGATTAATGCTGCTGCAGCACGTAAATCAGTTGCGCCTACTTCAGCTCCTTGCAAGCTACTTGGACCGTTCATAATTACAGAACGACCTTCGATTTTAATATCAGCATTCATACGACGGAATTCTTCAACGTGCATAAAGCGGTTTTCGAATACCGTTTCTGTAATCATACTTGTTCCATCAGCATGTAGTAATAATGCCATCATTTGTGATTGCATGTCTGTTGGGAAACCTGGATGAGGCATAGTTTTAATATCAACCGCTTTTAACTTATCTGGGCCGATAACACGTACACCTTCATTTTCCTCAATAATTTTAACACCCATTTCTTCCATTTTCGCTGTAATTGAGCGCAAATGTTCAGGCACAGCATTTTCAATTAAGATGTCTCCACCTGTAATTGCCGCTGCCACCATGAATGTTCCTGCTTCAATACGATCAGGAATAATAGGGTGGTTTGCACCATATAATTTYTCAACGCCTTCAATACGAATCGTTCCAGTTCCAGCTCCGCGTACTTTCGCTCCCATTGCATTTAAGAAGTTAGCTAAGTCAACGATTTCTGGCTCTTTCGCTGCGTTTTCAAGGACTGTTGTCCCTTTTGCTAATGTAGCTGCAGACATAATGTTTTCTGTCGCGCCTACACTTGGGAAGTCTAAATAAATTTTAGCTCCTTTTAGTTCGCCCTCTACGTGTGCCTCAACAAATCCGTTACCAACTTTTACTTTCGCTCCCATTGCTTCGAAGCCTTTTAAATGTTGGTCAATTGGACGTGAACCAATTGCACATCCACCAGGAAGTGCAATACGAGCACGACCATTACGCGCTAATAATGGTCCCATTACTTGAACAGATGCACGCATCTTACGTACATACTCAAATGGTGCTTCAATATTTAATTCTTTAGAAGAATCGATTGTTACTTGGTTATTTTCAAATACGACTTCAGCATTTAAATGACGTAATACCTCGTTAATTGTGTATACATCAGATAATACTGGTACTTCAGATAGTACATTCTTTCCGTCACTCGCTAATAGGGCTGCAGCGATTATAGGTAATACAGCATTTTTTGCGCCCTCAACACGCACTGTGCCGCTTAACCGCTTTCCGCCACGGACGATGATCTTTTCCAAATTATTCCCCTCCGTGTCCTTTTTTCAGTATCTATTCACTCAATACTCAGAAGTTATGATCGGTGTGCCAACCACAATTGTATCTTTGTTGTTTGTAGAACGTATTGCTATTTGCACATTTATTTTCTCTCTATTTGTTGAAAGAGCGTCATTCCACTTTTTATTATATGCGGAGACTGATACAAATGCTCTTTCTTCTATCTGTTCGATCGCTCTTGCTGAAAGATCTTTCAAAACCTGATTGGTTTTATTTTGCAAAACACCTTCAATCTTATCATTCAGTACACCTTGAACAC
>NZ_JBFTMA010000245.1:0-5643 GCF_056396725.1 Bacillus sp. 05T31 | reverse complement strand
AACATAAACCAACCGATTAAAATTTGGAAACTAATCATAATAGCAATTGCACGGAAGTTGATTTTACTTCTATTGTTTGACAAAGCAAAGCATAAACCTAAAACGACAAGAATACCGATAATGCTCATTACATATTGCATGTAGTTGCCCCTTTCAGAAGTTCGTATAAAGTTTTTACATAAAACGCTCGTTATATTACTAAAAATAAAGTAATGGAAGTTTCATGTCATACGTAAGATGTCTGACCTTTTTGAAAAATAAAAAAAGACCCCTATGGATTCACTTTCATCTATGAGAGAAAGCTAATCAATAGGAGTCTTTTTTATACATAGGCTAATATTCATTAGTTTTCCCCATAGTCCAGCAATTTAAGGTTGCCGGGTAGAAACTCTCGATCCATATTATCGACTATATATGAGGTAACATCGTCCGTATTAAATTAGTAGTAGCGTAACATTACTAGAGAACTATCGTCAATAGCTTTTTTTCTTCCAATAGAAATAGACCATATAAGTATGATAAAATGTAACGCAGTGTTATGAAAAAGAGAGGTCGGAAAATGAGTATAAAAATGACGCCACCAGTTGAAAAAAACGAGTTTATAGATGTAGTGTTTGAAGATTTAACACATGATGGTGCCGGTGTTGCGAAAGTGAAGGGATATCCTATTTTCGTAAAAAACGGATTACCAGGTGAGGAAGCGCAAATTAAAATTATTAAAGTGAAGAAAAACTTCGCGTTTGGTCGTTTAATGAAACTTCATCAAGAAAGTCCATATCGTAAAGATGCAGAATGCCCCGTGTACAACGAGTGCGGAGGTTGTCAACTTCAGCACTTAACATATGAAGGACAATTAAAAGCGAAAGAAAAACAAGTACGTGACGTTATGCAGCGCATCGGTGGATTAAGTGATGTTCCTGTTCATCCTGTACTTGGCATGAAAAACCCGTGGGTATACCGCAATAAAGCACAAGTGCCAATTGGAGAACGTGAAGGTGGACTTGTAGCTGGTTTCTATCGTCAAGGAACGCATGACATCATTAATATGGAATCATGCTTAATTCAGGCGGAAGAAAACGATACATTAATTCAAGAAGTAAAACGTATTTGTGAAAAGCACGGTATTTCGGCTTACAATGAAGAGCGTAACAAAGGAACACTTCGCCACGTAATGGCTCGCTACGGACAAGTAACAGGGGAAATTATGCTTGTCTTYATTACACGTACAGTTGAAYTGCCAAATAAAGAAGCAATCATTGAAGAAATCGCAGCGAAATTCCCAGAAGTAAAATCAATCGTTCAAAACGTAAACACGAAACGTACAAACGTTATTTTCGGAGACAAAACGAAAGTACTGTACGGATCAGAATATATTTATGACTTTATCGGTGACATTAAATTTGCGATTTCAGCACGTTCATTCTATCAAGTAAACCCAGAACAGACGAAAGTGCTATACGATAAAACGTTAGAATACGCAAAATTAAATGGTAACGAAACAGTAATTGATGCCTATTGCGGAATTGGATCAATCTCCTTATTCCTAGCACAAAAAGCGAAAAAAGTGTACGGCGTTGAAATCGTCCCAGAAGCAATCGAAGACGCAAACCGAAACGCAGCACTAAACAACATGACAAACGCTGAATTTGGCGTAGGAGAAGCAGAAGTAGTCATTCCAAAATGGTACAAAGAAGGCGTAATCGCCGACACAATGGTCGTAGACCCACCGCGTAAAGGCTGTGATGAAGCATTACTAAACACAATCATCGACATGAAGCCAAAGCGCGTCGTATACGTATCATGCAATCCAGCAACATTAGCACGCGACTTAAAAGTACTAGAAGAAGGCGGATATAAAACGCAGGAAGTACAACCTGTAGATATGTTCCCGCATACGACTCATGTGGAGTGTGTGGCTTGGCTTAAGTTGGTATAATAAAAAAGCAGTTGATATAGAAAAAATCTATACCATCTGCTTTTTGGTTTATAAAAATACCATTCAGCAACGATTTTAGTTAAAATGAATATTGCTGATTTTCACAAAATATAAATGTCCAAATGTACTTTTGCTATTTGGCTTTATATTTTTAAATTGAGAGTTTGAAATTGTATTCATATTGAGAGGATTTGAATTTGAAATGATAGATAATTTTTGGAATGATTTACCACGACCATTTTTCGTACTTGCACCAATGGAAGATGTGACAGACGTTGTTTTCCGTCACGTAGTAAGTGAAGCTGGTAGCCCAGATGTATTCTTCACAGAGTTTACAAACTCGGATAGCTATTGTCATCCAGAAGGTATGAAAAGTGTACGTGGCCGTTTAATTTTTACAGAAGATGAACAGCCGATAGTCGCGCATATTTGGGGAGATACTCCTGAATATTTCCGTCAAATGAGTATTGGTATGGCAGAGYTAGGATTTAAAGGTATYGATATTAATATGGGCTGCCCTGTACCGAACGTAGCATCAAGAGGAAAAGGTAGTGGTCTTATTCTACGTCCAGACGTTGCGGCAGAACTTATTCAAGCAGCAAAAGCGGGTGGACTACCTGTCAGTGTAAAAACACGACTGGGCTTTAAAGAATTAAGCGAATGGGAAGATTGGTTAACGCACATTTTCAAACAAGATATTGCGAACCTTTCTATTCACTTACGTACAAGAGAAGAAATGAGCCAAGTAGATGCGCACTGGGAACTAATTCCGGAAATTAAAAAGTTACGTGACCGTATCGCACCAAATACGTTAATAACAATCAATGGAGACATTCCTGACCGTCAAACTGGAATGGAACTTGCTGAAAAATACGGTATTGATGGCGTTATGATTGGACGAGGAATCTTTAAAAATCCGTTTGCCTTTGAAAAAGAGCCAAGAGAACATAGCAGTAAAGAACACCTTGACCTTTTAAGACTGCAGCTTGACCTTCAAGATCAATATGCAGAAGTACTACCACGTTCAATCACAGGGCTTCATCGCTTCTTCAAAATTTATGTAAAAGGATTCCCTGGAGCTGCTGAACTAAGAAATCAATTGATGAACACGAAATCAACTGATGAAGTGCGTGCGTTGCTTGATAAGTTTGAGGCGAGTGTTGATAAGGATGGAGATAGTGAAACAGTGTAACTTTTGAAAGTTAGAGGGGATAGGGTGTAGCGATTTTATGAGTGTTTGTTCCATTTTAATTAAGGTGAACCGTATCATAAGTAAGTGAGGTATTCTATGTAAAACAAGGGTAAGAAAAGAATACAGGAGAAAATTGAAAATGGCAGGTTGGTCTTGATTTTCACTGATATTATCATGTTTATTTTATTATGCCTATAACTTGGAGGCTATGTGAATGTTAAGTGATCAGACGAGATATTCTAGGCTCGCGAATATAACAAAAATAATAAATACAAAATTAGAACTACGTGAAGTATTGCAGCGTGTAACAATGGCGATATCAGAGGAGATTGTTAGGTGCAACGCTGTTGGAATTTATTTACCCCAGGAAGATGGAACATTTAGAGGGTTTGCAGGGAAACCAGAGACCATAAATGGCGTAACGCTCGATACTCAGGTAATTGATCCTGAAATAGACTTACTGGCAAAAGAAGTTATTGAAACAAAAAAAACCATCTATATCCCTGATACCTCAAAGGATCATCGGCCGGATCCAAGACCAGTTGATGCGTTCAAAATTAAGTCCTTATTAGCCCTGCCTATCTCATTTGGACAAGAGTTATTTGGTCTGGTTTTTTTATTTGATTATGGAGTTCCAATGAACTTAACAGATTCAGAGATTCAAAGTGTTGAAGCTTATGTAAATATGGCTGCGGTCGCAATTCAAAACGCAAATAATTTAACACAAAAGGAAAACCTTATTKCCGAGAAGCAGCTGTTACTARATGTTACCCGTGATTTATCAATGTGTTCCTCGATACAGGAGAGTTTTGATAAATGTTTTTTTTACTTAGGACAGATTTTAGAGAGTAAAAACATGGCTGCCCACCTTTTAGACCCGCTAGACAAAACAACGATTAAAACAACGAAGTTAAGCAAGGAYTGTKATTGGACAGAAGCGGATTGGRTGGAGAAAAGCTATGAAGCCAAGATCCAAGAGGTTATTCAAACAAAAAATATAGATAGTAAGGGTCTACTGATGATTCCATTGGTTTCAATGGGAGAAGTATTAGGGGTAATCGTCGTTGGCAAAGAGGGAAAAGCTCACAATTACGATAATTCCCAAATTCAACTGGCAAAATCTATCGTTGATGCCACAGCTCCTACGTTTTCAAACTTGTTATATATGGATCAACTTGAAAGCATGGTGGAAGAGCGAACGAGAGAACTAGCTGCTGCTAATGAAAAAGTTACAAGTGTGATTGAAATTATTACGGATGGATTCTTTACTTTGAATAATAAATGGGAATTCACGTACGTAAATAAGCATCAATATTTTCCACAAAGAAAAACAGCAAAAGATGTATTAGGTAAGAATATATGGGAGGTCTTCCCGAGTAGCGTCGACGCAGTTATGTATAAGGAATTTCATCGTGCAATGTCAGAGCGAATTACAGTTCATTTCGAATTTTTTTCTATCTCTGATGAATATTGGCACGAAGTTATTGCATACCCGTATGATGATGGTATTTGTTGTATTTTTAAAAACATAACGGAAAAAAAGCAATATGAGCAGGAATTGAAAAGGTTATCCAACATAGATTTAATAGGACAAATGGCAGCAGGTATCAGCCATGAGATTAGAAATCCAATGACAACAGTAAGAGGATTTTTGCAGTTATTAAAAGAAGAGCACACCTATGAGAAACATAATAAGTACTTTAATTTAATGATTGAAGAACTTGACCGTGCCAATTCTATTATTACTGAATTTCTCTCAATCGGTAATACAAGGAAATCGGATTTGCAGATGTTAGATTTAAATTCAATTATCCACGATATTATTCCTTTAATAAAGATTGATACGTATAATCAAAATAAATATATTCAAGTCGATACAAATGACATTCCGGAATTACTTTTAAATCGTAATGAGATACGGCAATTATTAATAAACCTATACCGTAATGGCTTAGAAGCGATGAGCACAGGGAAAATTCTAACCATTAGCACCTACAAAGAATGTCAAAATTGTGTGGTGCTTGCAGTGCGGGATCAAGGAAAAGGTATCAGGCCTGAAGTATTAGAGAAACTGGGTACTCCATTTTACACGACCAAAGATAATGGAACTGGATTGGGATTAGGCGTATGTTATGCCATTGCTGCCCGGCATAATGCGAAAATAGAAATTCAAACAGGCTCGGAAGGCACTACCTTTTTTGTTAAATTTAATTATGAAAATAATGAACAATAACCTCATTTAGATTAGTTACGGTGAACCGTACCACAAATAAAAAGGAAAACCTAAGTAAACACAATCAATATATTTCACCTGAATTTTGCGTAACATTCATGTTTGAGTTGCCCACTAAATTAGAGTTGCATAAAAAGAAATGGACTAACCTATATCAGGTTAGTCCATTTTTAAGTGTGTTCATTAATAGTAAATYCCCATCCGTAATTTTGCGCGATTATCTCATCCATTTTTGCTGTTTTAAAATCATCCCCAAAAGCATTAATCCACCTAAGACTACAA
>NZ_JBFTMA010000244.1:0-5645 GCF_056396725.1 Bacillus sp. 05T31 | reverse complement strand
CTCTTAAGGGTTGGTAATGTACATATAATTAGGGAGGGTATAAAAATGAAGAGAAAAAAGATGAAAAAGTTAACAGCGGTTGTAGTGCCAGTTTTAGCAATGAGTGTTGCATTGACAGCATGCTCTGGGTCAGGTGGAGAGAAGAAAGCGACTACTACATCTAATAGTGGGGAAGAAAAAAAATCTGATATTAAATATGCAGCGAAGCAAGTATTAAATCGTACGGAAAACCAAGAAATTCCGACGATGGACACTTCTAAATCTACTGATACGTTAGGGGCACAAATTTTAGGGAACACGATGGAAGGGTTATATCGTCTTGATAAAGATAATAAGCCTATTCCGGCTGCTGCAGAATCAAGCACGAAAAGCGAAGATGGTAAAAAATATACGTTTAAACTACGTAAAGATGCGAAATGGTCAAATGGAGAGCCTGTAACAGCGAAAGATTTCGTATATGGATGGCAGCGCTTACTTGATAAAAACACAGCGGCAGAATATGCATTTATTGCTTACTATATTAAAAATGCAGAAGCGATTAATAAAGGAGAGAAACCTGGAACTGAATTAGGAGYGAARGCGGTAGATGATYWTACRCTWGAAGTWGAATTAGARMAASCGGTACCGTACTTCTTAAAYTTAKTAGCATTCCCGTCATATTATCCTTTAAATGAAAAGTTCGTAAAAGAAAAAGGAGAGAAATTCGGTTTAGAAGCAGATACAACATTGTATAACGGGCCATTTGTAATGGCATCGTGGAAACATGAACAAGGTTGGMAGTTGAAGAAAAATGATMARTATTGGGATAAWAAGACWGTGAAATTAGAAGAAATTAATTATAGTGTAGTAAAAGAAGYWGCTACKARRGTRAATTTATATGATACAGGATCAATTGATTTCACACTACTATCAGGAGAATTCGTAGATAAATATAAATCGAAYAAAGATGAATATGGTGAGTATTCAGAAGCAAGTACGTACTTCTTACGTTTAAATCAAAAGCGTAACGGACAAGATACACCGTTAAAGAGTAAAAARCTKCGTGAAGCAATYGCRTTATCMRTTGATAAAAARGGYTTAGCAAACGTTATATTAAATAATGGATCAAAAGCAACGGATCAATTGGTTCCAAAAGGGCTTGCGACGGGACCGGATGGTAAAGATTATCAAGATACATTTAAAAATGGTCTGAAATATGATGTGAAAAAAGGCGCAGCAGCTTGGGAAGAGGCGAAAAAGGAACTCGGAAAAGATCAAGTTACAATTGAATTACTAAGCTATGATGATGGAACTGCGAAAAAGATTGCCGATTATTTTAAAGATCAAATTGAGAAAAACTTAAAAGGTGTAACAGTTACCACGAAAATTCAGCCATTCAAACAAAAATTAAAATTAGAGTCAGCGCAAGATTACGAAGTTTCATTTGCAGGTTGGAGCCCAGATTATTCGGATCCAATGACATTTATTGATATGTTTGAATCGAAGAGCCCGTATAACCAAATGGGTTATTCAAACCCGAAATACGATGAAATGGTACAAAAAGCAGGTAATGAATTACTGTCTGATCCGAAGAAGCGTTGGGAAACGTTAGGAAAAGCAGAAAAATTATTCCTTGAAGAAGATGCAGGATTAGTTCCTTTATATCAAACAGGAAGATCATATGTAATGAAACCGAATGTAAAAGGAATTGTGAAACACAACATTAGTCCAGAATATAGCTTTAAGTGGGCGTATGTAACTGAGGATGGCGGAAAGAAATAACATGAAAGCATTTCAAAAGCGGCTAATATGCTTTTGAAATGCTTTTTTTTGTATGAATAAGAGAATAAGGCACATAGAAATTAGAAAGGAATTCAACAATTGGATAGATAAATGATAGCAGAGATTTCATATTGTTGAGAAAAATATAGAGCATGGCAATAGAGAAGAATAAGAGGGGATATGTTTACATATAGTAGACGGGGGATAATTCATATAGTAATTAAAACAACAAGTTACTATAATAAAAAAATAAATATTTAGAAAATTTACAAAAATACTTTACAAAACTCAAAAAGATAGTAGAATATTAATTAATAAGAATTTTCTGATAACGAAAGTTAATAGAGAATCTCTAAATGTTAATATCGTACATATAATTGGGGAGGGTACAAAAAAATGAAGAGAAAAAAGATGACAAAATTAACAGCGGTTGTAGCACCAGTTCTAGTAATGAGTATGGCATTAACAGCTTGCTCGGGATCAGGGGAAAAAGAAAAGACGAACACAACGCCGAAAAGTAGTGAAAAAGAAGGCGGAAAATTAGCAGCAAAGCAAGTGCTTAATTTGACAGAGAGTCAAGAGATTCCATCTATGGATTCTTCTAAAGCGACAGACCAAGTATCGTTTCTTGCTTTAAACAACGTAATGGAAGGTTTATATCGACTTGATAAAGATAATAAAGCAGCACCAGGGGTTGCTGAATCATATAAAAAGAGTGATGATGGTAAAAAATATACATTCACATTAAATAAAAATGCGAAATGGTCAAATGGAGAACCTGTAACAGCGAAGGATTTCGTATTTGCTTGGAAACGCGCGGTAGATAAAAATACAGCAGCGGAATATGCATACATTATGTTTGATTTAAAGAACGCAAAAGCAATTAATGATGGGAAAGCACCACTTGATACGTTAGGTGTAAAAGCTGTAGATGACTACACATTAGAAGTAGAATTAGAAAATCCAGTTCCTTACTTTGTAGAATTAACTTCATTCGGAACATTCTATCCGTTAAATGAAAAATTCGTAAAAGAAAAAGGAGAAAAATACGGTTTAGAGTCGGATACAACGTTGTATAACGGACCGTTTACATTAACAGACTGGAAACATGAAGAAGGTTGGAAGTTAAAGAAAAATGCACAATACTGGGATAATAAAACAGTTAAATTAGAAGAAATCAACTTTAACGTAGTAAAAGATAGCGGTACACGTGTCAACTTATATGAAAGTGGACAAATCGATCGTGCAGCACTTACATCTGAAATGGTTGACAAATATAAATCAAATCCAGATTTCTTTACACAAAAAACACCGTCAACGTACTTCTTACGATTAAACCAAAAACGTGGTAATCAAGATACAGTATTAAAGAGCAAAGATTTACGTTTAGCGATTGCGATGGCGTATGATAAAAAAGGTTTAACGAATGTAATTTTAAATGACGGATCTACACCTGCTGATTACTTAGTACCAAAAGAATTTGTGAAGAGTCCAGATGGAAAAGACTTCCGTAAAGATAACGGAGATATTTTAAAAACAGATGTGAAAAAAGCAAAAGAGCATTGGGAAAAAGCGAAAAAAGAACTTGGAAAAGAGCAAGTAACGATTGAGCTATTAAACTACGATAGCGATAATGCAAAAAAAGTAGGGGAGTTCTTAAAAGGTGAGCTAGAGAAGAACTTACCGGGCTTAACAGTGAATTTGAAAAACCAACCGTTTAAACAAAAATTAAAATTAGAATCAGATCTAGATTATGATTTATCTTACGCTGGTTGGGGACCTGACTACTTAGATCCAATGACATTCATTGATATGTTCGTTACAAATGGACCTCATAACCAAACTGGATATTCAAATCCGAAATATGATGAAATTGTAGAAAAAGGTAAAGGCGAGCTATTAACGAAAACGAAAGATCGCTGGGATAGCTTACTGAAAGCTGAAAAAATGTTACTTGAAGATGCTGCAATTGCACCGTTATATCAACGTGGTGATGCCCTTATTCAAAGAGCGAAAGTAAAAGGTATTATTCACCATCCGGTTGGTGGAGATTACAGCTACAAATGGGCATATATTTCTGAAGATAAGTAAGAGAGAGGGCGCGTGATGCGCCCTTTTTTCTATGCACTTTTCTTCCTTCCTGGAATATATAAAATAAAAAAGGGAGAATTCCATGAAACGAAACACATACATCGATTTTCTAGCTTATTACGGAATTGGGAGTGCTCATCCTGGTGGCTTTACGCTAACAAAACAATTATTAGCGCAATTGCCACTTAGACATGGAACAAATGTCCTTGAGATAGGTTGTGGCACGGGGAAAACAGCGGCGTATATGACAAAAGAATTGGGTTATAAAGTGACAGCGGTTGAAAAGAATGAAATTATGATTCAAAAAGCGAAAGATAGATGGTTGTTTGATGGTTTAAATATACAATTGATTCAAGGCGATGTAGAAGGATTACCGTGTTTAAATGATTCATTTGAGCTTGTACTTGGAGAATCTATACTCGCTTTTACAAATAAAGAAAAGGTTATTTCGGAATGTTATCGTGTATTACAGAAGGATGGAAAGCTTGTTGTCATTGAAATGATTACCGAAAAACATATTGAGAAGAAAGAGGAAGAAAAGATTGGACAGTTATATGGTATGAAAGAATTATTAACTGAGAATGAGTGGATTCATTTATTTAAAGCAGCAAATTTTAAAAGAATTACAATTGCCGGTGGCGGAACTATTGCAGAAACAGTTGCAGGACATGTGGAAGAGCCAGAGTGGAATGTATCACCGTTTATTCCAGAAGAATTGTATGAGGCGTGGGTGAAGCACGAACAAGTACTGCTTATGTATCAACATATTTTAGGGCATCGGATTTTTATATGTGAAAAATAGAAAAAGAGTTGGCTAGAGATAGTCAACTCTTTACTATGTTAGATGAAAAATAATGCAGCCAAAGTAATTCCAAAAATAAAGCCAAATCCGAGTTCAAGGCCCCAGCCACCGCCGTCACAACCACCGCAACCACGACCGCCGCATCCACAGCCACTAAATCCACCATCGAATCCACCACCGCATCCAAATCCACAGTTATCACATCTGCTAATACCRCCGCAAATATCACATCCGCCGTTTGAATATGCGYYATRGTAYCCRAATCCTGTATCAAAAGATGARCGCTGYTGYAYTGGYTCAATCCAAACAGAATCRTTTGTTACRTCTATTATTTTKCCTAAGTGAATGCGACCATCACGATCTTCAATTCGAACAACTTTACCGAAATAACGTTGGCATGTATCATAACATCTTTTTCTATGCATGTTCTTTTCTCCTTCCCATTACAGTAATACGATATGTAAGGGGGACAAGTGCGGCTTGTATGAATGACCTACCTATCATAATTGTTATAGGAAAGGGGAAATATATGAAAAGGATATATAGTGAGGAGGAAATGAAATGAAATCTACAGATCAATTTCAGACGTACGAAGTTCCTTGGGAAGAATTTATTGAAGCATTGCGAGGTGAAATGAAGAAGCAAGTAGGAGCGGATATTATAGATACAGTAGTTTGTAATTTGGAAGATGGTTTTGAAGTGTATACATATGTGCAGGGTGATTTGGATTTCGAGTATACAGAAGCTCTTGAACGAAAATATGGGAGTGAYGSGAAAATMCCTAATTTGTTAACAGTTATGCTGGTAKCTAGCATTTATAATACGGGTGAAGAGAATRTACGTTTACATGCAGATAATAAAGATAATCCAATTGTTGAGGTATATGTGAAGCAATGAAACACGCTGTGAAAGGCGTGTTTTTTATTTATCCCGCTATTTGCTGGGCAGTAAAATTCCCACCTCAAAATTCGACTGGAGCAAAGAAGTTAGG
>NZ_JBFTMA010000243.1:0-9611 GCF_056396725.1 Bacillus sp. 05T31 | reverse complement strand
CGTGAAGACGATGCAGCAAACAACCAGGGTTATTTTGTTGGCCCAACGATTTTTGACAATGTGACACAGGAAATGAAAATTTGGCAAGATGAAATCTTCGCACCGGTTCTTTCTATTGTACGTGTAAAAGACTTGATGGAAGCGATTCATGTTGCTAATGCATCACCATTCGCAAATGGTGCATGCCTGTACACAAATAGCGCGAAAGCCATTCGTGAATTCCGTGAAGAAATTGATGCAGGTATGCTTGGGGTCAATCTTGGAGTTCCTGCTCCAATGGCATTCTTCCCATTCTCTGGTTATAAGAAATCTTTCTATGGTGATCTCCATGCAAATGGAAAAGATGGCGTAGAATTCTATACTCGTAAGAAAATGCTTACGGCTCGTTATTGAAAGAGTGATGTAAAACCATAAAAAGATAGAATGGAGCTGGTGATTGTGCAAGCGACAGAACAAACACAAAGTTTGAAAAAAACAGATGAAAAGTACCTTTGGCATGCAATGAGAGGAGCAGCCCCTAGTCCAACGAATTTAATTATCACAAAAGCAGAAGGGGCATGGGTGACGGATATTGATGGAAACCGTTATTTAGACGGTATGTCCGGTCTTTGGTGCGTGAATGTTGGGTATGGTCGAAAAGAGCTTGCAAGAGCGGCGTTTGAACAGCTTGAAGAAATGCCATATTTCCCTCTGACACAAAGTCATGTTCCTGCTATTAAATTAGCAGAGAAATTGAATGAATGGCTTGATGATGAATATGTCATTTTCTTTTCTAACAGTGGATCAGAAGCAAATGAAACGGCGTTTAAAATTGCTCGACAATATCATCAGCAAAAAGGTGATCATGGACGCTATAAGTTTATTTCCCGCTATCGTGCTTACCACGGTAACACAATGGGGGCTCTTGCAGCAACAGGTCAAGCGCAGCGGAAGTATAAATATGAACCACTCGGGCAAGGATTCCTGCATGTAGCACCGCCCGATACGTATCGCAATCCAGAGGATGTTCATACACTGGCAAGTGCTGAGGAAATCGATCGTGTCATGACATGGGAGTTAAGCCAAACAGTAGCCGGTGTGATTATGGAGCCAATTATTACCGGGGGCGGAATTTTAATGCCTCCTGATGGATATATGGAAAAAGTAAAAGAAATTTGCGAGAAGCACGGTGCGTTGCTCATTTGTGATGAAGTTATATGTGGATTTGGACGAACAGGGAAGCCGTTTGGATTTATGAATTATGGCGTCAAACCAGATATCATTACAATGGCAAAAGGCATTACAAGTGCGTATCTTCCTTTGTCAGCAACAGCAGTTAGACGAGAGATTTATGAGGCATTCGTAGGCAGTGATGATTATGATCGCTTCCGCCATGTAAATACGTTCGGAGGCAATCCTGCTGCTTGCGCCTTAGCTTTGAAGAATTTAGAAATTATGGAGAATGAGAAACTCATTGAACGTTCCAAAGAATTGGGTGAACGACTATTATACGAACTTGAGGATGTAAAAGAGCATCCAAACGTAGGGGATATTCGCGGAAAGGGCCTTCTTTTAGGCATTGAACTAGTGGAAGATAAGCAAACAAAAGAACCAGCTTCCATTGAAAAGATGAACAAAGTCATCAATGCTTGTAAAGAAAAAGGTCTAATTATTGGTAAAAATGGTGACACTGTTGCAGGTTACAATAATATTTTGCAGCTTGCGCCTCCATTAAGCATCACAGAGGAAGACTTTACTTTTATCGTTAAAACAATGAAAGAATGTCTAGCTCAACTTTAATTGATTATTGATAAATTTTGTTGAAAAGCGGAAGAGCCTATTGAGAGATATAACTTTAAATGCAGAAAGGGTTGAGTGTATGAAAGCTGATGTTGTATTGATAAATGGAGAAGTTATTACAGTAGACCAAAAGAATACAGTAGTCGAAGCTGTAGCAATAAAAGATAATCGTATCGTAGTTGTTGGCTCAAATCAGGAGGTTAAGAGTTTTATAGGAGAAAAAACGGATGTAATTGACCTGCAAGGAAAAACGCTTCTTCCTGGATTCATTGATTCCCATATTCACCTCATTTCTCATGGACTAAATCAATTGGCTGTCAGTTGTAAAGCTGAACATATTGATTCTATCGATGCTTTGTTAGATGATCTGAAAAAGAAGGCCTTAGAAACGCCAAAAGGTGAATGGATACGTGCTTGGGGCTTTAATGAAACCGCTGTGAAGGAAAAGCGTTATCCAACAATTACTGAGCTGGATGAAATTTCAGTTGAACACCCTATTATTGTATCCCGTACTTGCCACCACATAAGCGTGGTGAACAGCAAAGCATTAGGAATTGCGCAAATTAACGAGAACACACCGAACACGAGTGGGGGGATTATTGAAAAGAATCAGGCAGGAAGGCTTACAGGAAAGTTAATTGAAGCAGCAAATATGAGTATGAGCGAGGTTGCAAGTTATACAGAAAGTGAAATGATGAAGGCTGTGAAAATTGCATCAGATCATTTCGTTGCAGCTGGCATAACAAGTATACATGACGCAGGTGGAGATGGACCTGAGAGTTTTCGTTTACTACAACGAGCAGTGAAGAGTAGGGATATTCGTGTCCGAATATATGCAATGATATGTCAAATAAATAACTCTCATGAATTTGTTAATAAAATGATCGAAGCTGGTGTGATAACTGGTACCGGAGATGAGAGATTTAAAGTTGGACCGGCTAAATTGTTTACAGATGGAAGTAGCACTGGCCCTACAATTGCAACCCGTAAGTCATATTCAAGTGACCCTAACAATTACGGCATTCTTTATTATAGTGAGGAAGAAATCTATAAGGTTTTAGGTGAAGCGCATAAAAAAGGTTATCAAATCACTGTACATGCACAAGGTGATAAAGCTATTGAAATGTATTTAAATTGTGTAGAAAGGGCGCTAGAGGAATCACCAAGAAAAAATCATCGCCATCGAATCGAACACGCGGGAATTTCTTCACCAGATTTACAAGAGCGAATGAAAAAACTAGAGATGGTTCCAATTCCAAACCCTCCATTTCCATATGAATTTGGAGAGATATATGTCCGGCATTATGGTGATCGTGTTAATCACATGTACGCTGCTCGTGATTTTATTGATCGTGGTATCATTGCAGCAGGTAGTTCGGATGCACCAGTTACTGACTATAATCCTTTATTAGGAATTCATGTTGCTGTCAATAGAAAAACCAAGTCTGGAATAGAGGTTGGTGCTAATCAATCTATAAGCGTAATGGAAGCTATTAAACTATACACATGGAATGGTGCTTATGCGAGTTTTGAAGAAGAGATAAAAGGAAGCATAGAGGCCGGAAAACTGGCGGATTTAGTTATATTAAATGACAGCATTTTAAGTGTCAATCCAAACCAAATTAAAGATTTAAAAGTAGAAACAACAATTATTGATGGTGAAATTATCTATCAAAAAGAACAATCAGTGAAAATGTAGCAATAAAAAAACGCCCCTTCAATTGTGAGAATGATTTTAACAATTGAAGGGGCGTTTCAGTTGTTTAGTTGCGCTTTTCAAATCGTATTAATTTTCCAAGAGAATTGAAAGGACATTCGTGTACTAACAAATATTAAGATTATGAACACTAGAAAACGAACACAACCTATCATATAATTGAAAGACTATATTTTAAAATCAATGTTAATATTACCCTCCTATAAGTATTAACATGCGTAATTGAGGTGTTTTCTTTGTTGTTTTATAATCGAATTTCTATAATGGCCCCTCCTGTTCCATAGCTAAGGAAAGTCTATTCATTTCTGAGATTTTCAAAGTTATAGGAGGGTATTAAAAGTGAAAAAAGTCTCAGTACCATCACTTTGGTTAATGATTATTCTTGTGGCATTTCCGCAAATTAGTGAAACGATTTACACACCGTCTTTACCTGATATTTCAAAGGCGTTGCACGTAAGTGAATTGTAGTATATGGCGCTGGAAGTTTCTTATGCTATATTGCAAATTCTATTGAATTTTTATTGTTTAGTCGTTTTATTCAAGCATTTGGAGCAAGTGCTGGTTCAGTTGTGACACAAACGATTCTTCGTGAAAGTGTAGAAGGGCATAAGCGCCACGTTATGTTTGCTCAAATTTCGGCAGTCATTGCTTTTACACCAGCGATAGGTCCACTAATTGGGGGCTTTCTTGATCAAATGTTTGGATTTAAAATAGTATTTTTAAGTTTAGTTGTTATGAGTGTTGGGATTTTGTTATATACGTTTGTTTCTCTTCCGGAAACAAAAACGGAATCAGTAACGGATAAAATAAATGTATTTTCTGTATTAAAACGGTTGATTACAAATCCGAAAGTAGTAACATATGGGTTATTAATTGGAGGAGCGAATGGTGTTTTATTTAGCTACTATGCAGAAGCGCCGTTTATCTTTATTGAATACTTTCAGTTATCGCCTAGTATGTACGGATTTCTAGGAATTGTTGTTGCGTCTGCTTCTATTATTGGAGCGAAAGTTTCAAAGCGGTTACTTGCTACTTATAAACCAGAGAAAATTATATATATCGGTTGTCTTGTAATGACAGGTGGAGCWRTCSYYTTAWCTRTTATTACTTCAKTTGGATCAAATCCAAACATAATATATATGAYYGGATTTTTAGTAGCGATGTTTATATTGCTATTAGGAATTGGGGTAGCATTGCCTAACTGTTTAAGTTTAGCATTAGTAGATTTTCAAGATGTCATTGGTACAGCTGGAGCATTGTTTAGCTTAGGCTACTATGTAATTGTAACGATGACAATTTGGGGAATGAGTCAGCTTCATACGGGCTCGTTAATGGTGATGCCGCTTTATTTTCTGGCTATAGTAGTTATCATGATGGTATTTACTAAAGTGTTTATTTTAGGTAAACAAACTTCAAAAATGATTTAAATATGAAATTGTAAAAGAGTCTCATTTTTTAATGAGACTCTTTTATATTTTATGAACATAACTATAGGTATGAATATGTAATTGATGTTAAAATATAATAAAATTGTATAGTTATAGTTTTTAGGGAGGGTGAAAATATGTTAATGAATCTAGTATGTGCTCTACTAATCATTTCTGGACTTATTATAGTTGTAAGAAATACTTTCATTTTAAACCACTATCTTTGTAATTTAATGGCATTTTTTTGTGCTTATATGACAACATCTTCCTACGTATTAGAGCAGCTTGCGTTAACAAAAATCATATTGATACTATGTTTGTTGCTGATAACTTTTATTCTTATATACTCACATTTCGAGATTAGAGGGCTCGCTTTTAACGATTATACGGTATTTAATCTACCTTCTAGCCGAGTGAGTATATTAGTGAAAGACGGGTTAACCGAAGCGAACATAGAATTTACATTGGATAAAAATAATATATATTTATCAGGATCTCCTGTTAAAATTYGAATATTGAATAGACCATTACATACAACTAATATTTTATTTAGAAAATGCCCAGAGGATATAAAGACAAAAATTAAAGGTATTATTAAGGAAAAGATAAAAGATGAGGAGAAAAGTTTTCCTCTTTCCGGTGTATTGTTGATTGTTTTAAGTGTAGTTATATTTTTCTTAAAGTAGGAGATGGGATAGAGAATTTTTAGTTGTGAGAACGGGATAAATAAGAGATGTAGAAGCTAGTGACTTTGTAGTTTTACTAATATATTAAATTTATGCGAGATGTGTTAATCGCATGTGTAAGCAATTACRGTACAAACTATAAAKAGTGAAGTATATGCGGTATGAAACCGAGGMRGATAKKWTCTCCTCGGTTATTTATATTGTAATAAYATTYATACCGGAATCATATTGAATAGATGTATTTTATTGTTAATTTAGTTAAAAATTAATCAAACTAATATATAATAATTTACTGAAAAAATAATTGAACTTTTCAGATAAATGAATTAATATGAAGTGAGCAATTTTAAATTTTATAGAAAATAGGAAGATGAGGGGTTTTGGAAATTTTATAAGAGGCAAAATGAGATTTTAGGATAGCTTTAAAGTTAGTCTAAAATGACGTTTGTTTCATCATTTTCAGGGCCAAACAGGAATTAGGGTACACCATCTTACTTTAAATGCGGCTATGAATCATCTAAGAGGGGGAAATGAAGTGGCAAACAAAGAATTGAAACGAGGTTTAGAAGCACGTCATATTCAAATGATTGCTTTAGGCGGAACAATTGGTGTTGGTTTGTTTATGGGGTCAGCCAGCACGATTAAATGGACAGGTCCGTCAGTAATGCTTGCATATGCAATCGCAGGTGTTTTCATCTTCTTCATTATGCGTGCCATGGGAGAAATGTTGTATATGGAGCCAAGCACAGGTTCATTTGCGACATTTGGTCACAAATATATTCATCCGTTAGCTGGTTATATGACAGCGTGGAGTAACTGGTTCCAGTGGGTTATTGTTGGGATGTCAGAGATTATCGCAGTTGGAGCGTATATGAAATATTGGTTCCCGGATTTACCGGCTTGGATACCTGGTATTATCGCGATGGTTATTCTTGGTGCGGCCAACTTAATTTCTGTTAAGTCATTTGGTGAATTTGAATTTTGGTTTGCGATGATCAAAATCGTTACGATTCTATTAATGATTATTGCGGGATTTGGACTTATTTTCTTTGGAATTGGTAACGGCGGAGAAGCGATTGGCATATCTAACCTCTGGGTAAATGGCGGTTTCTTTACAGGTGGTTTTTCAGGATTCTTCTTTGCATTATCACTTGTAGTTGGAGCGTATCAAGGTGTGGAATTAATCGGGATTACTGCTGGTGAAGCGAAAGATCCGAAGAAGACACTTACTAGAGCAATTCAAAGTACAATTTGGCGTATTTTAATTTTCTATATTGGTGCTATTTTCGTTATTGTAACTGTTTATCCTTGGGATCAATTAAGTTCAATTGGTAGTCCRTTCGTAGCRACTTTTGCGAAAGTTGGTATTACGGCAGCTGCGGGACTTATTAACTTCGTTGTTATTACAGCCGCTATGTCTGGTTGTAACAGTGGTATTTATAGTGCAGGACGTATGCTTTATACACTAGGTGTAAATGGACAAGCACCGAAATACTTTACGAAGATCTCTAATAACGGTGTACCTTTATTCGGTACAGTTGGTGTAATTATCGGTTTAGCGGTTGGTGTTGTTTTAAGTTATATTGCACCRAAAAACTTATTCGTATATGTATATAGTGCGAGTGTACTTCCTGGTATGGTGCCATGGTTTGTCATTTTAATTAGTCAAATTCGTTTTAGAAAAGAAAAAGGAGCAGAGATGAAAGATCATCCGTTCAAAATGCCATTTGCTCCTGTTACAAACTATTTAACGATAGCCTTTTTAATTATGGTATTAATCGGAATGTGGTTTAACGATGATACACGTATTTCACTAATTGTAGGTATTGTTTTCTTAGCTATCGTAACAATTAGTTTCTATGCTTTCGGAATAGGGAAACGAGCTCCGTTAGACGTTAAAAATGATCAAGAGATTTCAAGTAAATAAAGATAGTAAAAAGTCCGATTTCCCGTTTAGAAATCGGACTTTTTATTATTAAAATTTCTCTACAACGATCTTTCCAATTGTACGCCCACTTTCAAGTTGTGCATGTGCTTTCTTTATGTTTTCAGCGTTAATTGGTGTGAATGTTTCATTTAATGTAGTCTTTAAAATGTCTTCATCTAATAGTTCGCTTACTTTATTTAATAGTTCGTGCTGCGTACTCATATCACCAGTTTCATACATCGCTTTTGTAAACATAAACTCCCAAACGAATGTAGCACTTTTATTTTTTAAAATTCCCATCTCAAGAGGGTGTTCATTTTCTACGATAGAGCAAATTTTCCCTTGTGGTTTAATGATGTCACCCATCGCGTGCCAATGTTGATCAGTATTGTTTAAGCAGAAGATATAATCTACATCTTTTAGCCCAAATTCTAATATTTGATCTTTTAAAGGTTGGTGATGATTAACTATATAATCGGCGCCGAATTTTTCAACCCAGTGTATGGTTTCGTTGCGGGATGCGGTTGCGATTACGTTTAGTCCAGCCCATTTAGCTAACTGAATAGCAATCGAGCCAACACCACCGGCTCCGCCGATAATTAAAATGTTTTTAAATGAATTTTCATCTTTCTTATTATAATCAATGCCTAAACGTTCAAACAAACCTTCCCATGCTGTGATGGCTGTTAAAGGAAGTGCTGCAGATTCAGCATCACTCAAAGTTTGTGGTTTTTTACCAACAATTCTTTCATCAACTAGATGGTATTCACTGTATGTACCTTGCCTCGTAATGCTTCCAGCGTAAAACACTTCATCGCCTTCTTTAAATAACGTACAACCTTCGCCAGTTTGTACGACAACACCACTAGCATCCCAGCCAAGTATTTTTGCTATATCTTCTTTTTTATCTTTCGGAGATCGAACTTTTGTATCAACTGGATTAACGGAAATAGCGTTAATTTTAACAAGTATATCTCTTCCTGTGGCAACAGGTCTTTCAACTTCAATATCAATTAAACTGTTTTCTTCTTCAATAGGTAAGTATTCATGTAAACCAATTGCTTTCATTTTTATTCCCTCCATTAAAGTAAGAGTCTGTTCTTTTTTTATTATAGTGGGTAAAGTGTCTTTATGTAAAAAAGTGGACTCCTTTCCGTTTTATAAAAGGATTGAATAAACCTCATTTAGAATTCCTTAATTGAAAGAGAAAAGCCATCGTTTTGATTTTATAAGCGTCGAATCATTATTTTTAAGTTATACTTATTTTTCCAGTGTACCTTGCAATGAATAATACTAAGTGGTATATTATATTTGCAAGTACTTATTATAAAATGGTACTGAATAATAAATAGTAGTGAATGTCAATTAGAATAGGGTGAATGAACATTGAATGTACAATTTAAAAAAGGAGTTTTAGAACTTTGTGTGCTTGTCTTACTCGATAAGCAAGACCGTTATGGATATGAATTAGTTCGRARTATTTCCAATCAAATTGAAATATCAGAAGGGTCTGTTTATCCKCTWCTTCGTAGATTAACYAARGAAGAATATTTTACAACGTATTTACAGGAGTCTTCAGAAGGGCCTTCAAGGAAGTATTATAAACTGACRGATAAAGGTAGAACGTATTTGTAYCAACTTTTGGAKGAATGGAATGAGTTTTCRCAAGGTGTCAATCAATTAATWAAAGAAGGTGTACGTAATGACGAAAGATAAATTTTTACAACAATTAAATGCATCTCTAAAAAGATTATCTGAAAAAGAGCGTGCAGATATTTTAAAAGATTATGAAGAACATTTTACTTTCGGGTTAGAGGAAGGGAAAAGCGAAGAAGAAATTGCAGCTTCATTAGGTTCTCCAGCTCAAATCGCTAAAGAGTTATTAGCAGATTATCATATTGAGAAAGTAACAGCAAGTGCAACAACAGGAAACGTTTTTCGGGCAATTTGGGCAGTAATTGGATTAGGTTTTTTCAATTTAGTAATAGTGCTTGGACCTGCAATTACATTAGCAGCATTGATTTTTTCAGGATGGGTTCTAGGAATCTCATTTTTAGGTTCACCATTACTTGTTC
>NZ_JBFTMA010000242.1:0-5675 GCF_056396725.1 Bacillus sp. 05T31 | reverse complement strand
TTTACTCTCTTTTGATTTAAAATGAAAATAAGTGCTTGTTGACAACTAAAAGTAAGTAACTTATAATAAATATTGAGTTCAAGATAATTTATTTCCGAATAAAGATTTTAGATGGAGTAAATATTTTTTTGGAATTATCTCGAATTCGAGATGAATTCAGTGATATAGAAGATAATGCGTAATTTCACAGCTTATATCTCGAATTAAAGATAAAATCATAACGATGGATTTTACTTTGCAGTATGGACAAAATGAATAATGAATTTTAATGTATAAAAGTTTTTAAAATGAAATAAAAAGGGGTGGAGAAAGTGGAAAAGAAAACGATGGGAATTCATCACATTACAGCAATCGTAGGTCACCCACAAGAAAATGTAGATTTTTATGCAGGTGTATTAGGATTGCGTTTAGTAAAACAAACAGTGAATTTTGATGATCCAGGTACGTATCATCTTTATTTTGGTAATACAGGAGGAAAGCCTGGAACAATTATTACGTTTTTTCCATGGGCAGGTGCTCGTCAAGGTATTATTGGGGACGGTCAAGTAGGCATTACGTCTTATGTCGTACCAAAAGGTACAATGGAGTTTTGGGAAAATAGATTAGAAAAATTCGACGTACCATATACAAAAATGACTCGGTTTGGAGAACAGTATATAGAATTTGATGATCCACATGGTTTGCATATAGAATTAGTTGAAAGAGAAGAGGGCGAATTAAATAATTGGACTTTTGGGGAAGTTACGCCAGAAGTAGCAATTAAAGGATTTGGCGGTGCTGTTCTTTTATCTGCACAACCTCAAAAAACTGCTGAATTGTTAGAGCATGTTATGGGTCTTGAGAAAGTAGGAGAAGAGGGAGAGTTTATGCGGTTCTGTTCTTCTGCTGATATTGGAAATATTATCGATTTGAGATTATCAACAATTGGACGTGGGCAAATGGGTGTTGGTACAGTTCATCATATTGCTTGGAGAGCGAGTGATGATGCTGATCAATTAGACTGGAAAGAGCATGTGTCTCGCTTTGGATATGGTGTAACCCCTGTACAAGACCGAAACTATTTTAACGCAATTTATTTTAGAGAACACGGCGAAATCTTATTTGAAATTGCAACAGACCCTCCTGGTTTTGCCCATGACGAATCTTTAGAGACGATGGGTGAGGAGTTAAAATTACCGGATCGATATGAACAACATAGAAAACAAATTGAACAGACACTCTTACCATTTGAAGTGAGAAATCTAGATTAAAGTGATTGAAAGGGGAAAAGGAATATGATGAAACATGTTTTTCAAAAAGGAAAAGATACGTCAAAACCAGTGTTGTTATTGCTTCATGGTACAGGAGGAAATGAATTAGATTTATTACCGCTTGCAGAAAGAATTGATCGGGAAGCTTCTGTATTAAGTGTTCGTGGAAATGTATTAGAAAATGGGATGCCTCGTTTCTTCCGCCGATTAGCAGAAGGTATTTTTGATGAAGAGGATCTTGTTTTCCGTACGAAGGAATTAAATGAATTTTTAAATGAAGCAGCAAAAACATATGAATTTGATAGAGATAATATCGTAGCTGTTGGGTATTCAAATGGAGCAAATATTGCGGCGAGCTTATTATTCCATTACGAAAATGCATTAAAAGGTGCAGTCCTTCATCACCCAATGGTGCCTAGAAGAGGAATAGAATTACCTAATTTAGCAGAGAAATTCGTATTTATCGCTGCTGGAACAAATGATCCAATTTGTTCACCTTCTGAGTCAGAGGAATTGAAGATGCTATTAGAAAATGTAGATGCTAATGTAACAATGCATTGGGAAAATAGAGGACATCAATTAACGATGAATGAAGTAGAGAAGGCAACAGAATGGTATGAAAAAATATTTTTACATGCATAAATAGTAGACTAAATCGAGTGTAAAATCATAAAGATTTTATACTCGATTTTTTTGTTGCAATTTAAGGGGTTAAAAGAGAATAGGAAAGTTATGTTAAAATATAAAGAAAATGTAGAATAATGGAGGGGAACTATTAGATGTCAAACTACGAAAATGAAGAAATGCTAACGGGAGGGAATGTCTCAAACGTATATCGTTCAGAAGATACTGTTCGACGAGAATTAAAGAAAGGCRGTACCCGAATTCATAAGCTATTAAACCATTTGGAAAACAAAGGTTTTAGTTATGCACCAAAGTTTTTAGGTATTGATGATAAAGATAGAGAGATATTATCATTTATTGAAGGAGAAGCTGGTAATTACCCTTTAAAAGAGTACATGTGGTCTAATGATGTTTTAAAAGAAATAGCGAAGATGCTCCGTCTTTATCATGATGCTGTGAGTGATTTCCCGTTATCAGATGATTGGAAACCGATGGATAATACTCCAAATAAAATAGAGGTTGTATGCCACAATGATTTTGCAATATACAACATTATTTTTAATAACGAAAAACCAGTAGGTATTATTGATTTTGATGTTGCTGGTCCTGGACCAAGACTTTGGGACATAGCCTATACTCTTTACACTTGTGTCCCATTAAGTAGAGTTTATTATAAGGAAACAGGTGCGGCGGTTTATTATAATTCATTACAGCATGCAGACCGCATAAAGCAAAGAGTTAAATTGTTTTTTGAGTCCTATAAAAGTGATGGCATCGCCGAGGATTATTTGGAGATGGTACTTCTACGATTAGAAGGATTATGTAAATACATGAAAAGAAAAGCACTAGAAGGCGATATGAACTTCCAAAAGATGATAGATGAAGGGCATCTTGAACATTATGAAAATGATATTCAGTTTATTCGTAAACATGGAAAAGAGTGGATTTAATAAAATAAATCGTATACAAAAATAAAGCTCAGAGTCATATAGGGACTTTGAGCTTTTTAACGTATTAGTGTAGATGTTTTCCACAATAACCCGACTACTTATAACAGATGTCTTTTACTATATTAATGTAGCATAGTTAAGAGTTTGTTACAGGMTGAGCTGTAGCAATCGGTAATTGAATATCGACAGTTGTTCCTATGTTTAATTCACTGGAAATGAATAATTTTCCGTGATGCTCTTGAATGATTTTATAGCACATCATTAAGCCAAGGCCAGTTCCTTTTTCTTTCAAGCTATAAAAAGGTTCGCCAAGACGAGCCATGCGCTCTTCAGGAATCCCACAACCTTCATCCATAATGCGTATTGAAACAAAATCATTTTCTAACGAAGCTGTTTGAATGAATATGTTACCACCATCAGGCATCGCCTCGATTGCATTTTTTAATATGTTAATCAAAACTTGTTTTAATTGATTACTGTCACATTGAATGTCAGAAATATAATCGAAATGATCCATGATGATATGAACGCTATGCATAATTGCTGTTGGTAAAATAAAAGTTACAACTTCTTCAATTAATGTTTGTACGTTGCATGTATGAATAGATAACACTTGTGGTTTAGACATCGCCATAAATTGGCTTGTTATAGATTCCATTTGTGAAATTTCACTCAACATAACGTCCACATACCATTTATTTTCCTCATTTATTTCTGGATGTAATAACGTTAAAAATCCTTTTAATGAAGTGAGCGGGTTTCTAATTTCATGGGCAATTCCAGCTGTCAGTTGTCCTACTACTGCAAGTTTTTCGGATTTCCGTAATAACTTTTCAGTTTCTTTTAGTTCGGTAACGTCTCTTCCCATCACTATAAGACCTTTGCGTGAGCCATCAGGATGGAAGAGTGGGACTTTTGAAATGCTTAAAACTAGGTCGAAATCATTTCTATGTATAATAAATTCCTCTCCGTGAAGAATTTGTCCTTTTTGCCATGTTAGTTCATCGACTTCTTCACAATGCAAAAAAGATTCGCGGTATGCTTCGTTATATTGAATGAGTTCATTATCTCTTTTTCCATGATAAGGAACGTTATGGAAATTGAAACAAGAAAGCGCATAGTCATTCGCTTCAAGCCAGCGTCCTTCATGATCCTTAAAAATAACAAATGCAGGCATTGAATTCATTAATGTGCGTAATCGTTTCTCACTCTCTTGTAATACTTTCTCAATTCTTTCTGATTTTTCAAGGGGTTTCATAATGGCGTATACACCTGTTAAACGGTTTTTAACAAAAATAGGAACTAATTTTGTTACGACATCTAGTAAATATCCGTCTTTATGATAAATAGAGACGATATACTCTTTTTGATTGTCAGCTGCAGCATTTTTTATGTATTGTAGCACTTGATCAGAAATATGTGCTTCTAAAATAGAAGTGATTGTTTTTCGCTCTAATTCGTTAGAAGTATAACCTAATATTCTTTCCGCAGCGGGGTTAATATGTAAAATAACTCCTTCTAAATTCAATGAAATAATACTATCAGGGTTATGTWCAAAAAGAGATGCATACATTTCTGCTAAAGAACGATTTTGTATATGGTTTCGCAAGCGCTCCGATACGTTTGGGTGACGCTTTTTTTGAGTAGATGAATGTTTTTTACGACTCATAATATTTCCTCCGTACAACTAGCATCTAAAAAAGATGAATCTAGTACTAACTATAATATAGGTGCAATGTGTATTTCTATAAAAAATGGAAATTATATAATAAATTTTCTTTTTTATTTTTAGTGGAAGGTAAAAAARGGTAGTAATAAGAGAATCTTATATTGCTTTATTAATATTTTCTAAGTTACATGAATGTATTTTCGTTATAACATTAGAATAGAAGAGGGGGAAGGAATATGAAAAATTATATTCAAGGAATTGATCATGTACAAGTAGCGGCGCCAGTAGGATGTGAAGAAGAAGCACGAGAATTTTATGGTGATAAAATTGGTATGGAGGAAATCCCAAAGCCAGAGGAATTAAAGAAGCGTGGTGGGTGTTGGTTTAAGTGTGGAAATCAAGAGATTCATATCGGAGTTGAGCAAAATTTTAATCCAGCTAAAAAAGCGCATCCAGCTTTTTATGTTTTGAAAATTAATGAATTTAAACAAGGGTTAATAAAGCAAGGTATTGAAGTAATAGATGATCATGCGCGACCAGATGTAATCAGATTTTACGTGTCAGATCCGTTTGGAAATCGAATTGAATTTATGGAAAATAAAAACTAGGTGAAGGTCCACCTAGTTTTTTACACTTTTCTAAACAATCCTAATACTTCAACAGTCTCCGTAATATTAACGAATGCATGAGGATCAATTTCCGAAATCGTTAGTTTCATATTTGCTAATTCTTCACGTGAAACGACTGTCATAAGTACACGTTTTTTCTCGTTTGAATAAGCACCTTCACCATCAAGTAACGTAATTCCACGTACTACAGTTGAAAGAAGCTTTTTTTTCATTTCTTCTGCTTGATTTGTTACAATCATAAGTGTAACTTTACGATGTTTCGTATGAACGGCATCAATTACTTTACCAGTTACATAAATTGAAAGTAAGCTTGTAAGGGCAACATCCCAAGTGAAGAAAAATCCTGCAATGACAACAACAACAGTATTTAATGCAATAAGGAATCCACCAAGTTTAATATCTCGCTTACGAGATAACAACATACCGATAATATCAAATCCACCAGTTGAACCATGGCAGTTAAAGACAAGACCAATACCAGCTCCGGCGATGACACCGCCAAATACAGATGATAAAAGTGGATCTGTTGCTACGACTTTTACTGGAACATAGT
>NZ_JBFTMA010000241.1:0-5683 GCF_056396725.1 Bacillus sp. 05T31 | reverse complement strand
ATGTTTTAATAAAGCGACGAACAAAGAAGATTTTGAAAATAATGCCACCAATCGCAAGGGTCCAAATAATTGCGAGTAAAGTCCAACCGAGCGGGCCACGCAGTGTAATGAGTAGAAATGGTGTATACGTGCCGGCAATTAATAAATATATGGCGGAGTGATCTAAAATGGTAAATAACTTTTCTACTTTTGGATGATGGATACTATGTAGCAGTGTAGAAAATAAGTATAGCAAGAACATGCTTACGCCATAAACGGTAAAACCAACAACAGCAGATGCTGTGCCATGTTTGGAAGCATGAATAATTAATATGATTAAGGCAGGGATGCTTAAAATGGCACCGATACCATGAGTAATTGCATTTGCAATTTCTTCTTTTACAAATTGGGTCATTCTTTTAATTTTTTGCGTCATAATGTTAATCCCTTTCACTGTATTGAGATAAGTTATATTTTCCTTAACCATATCATATACAAAAGGAATAGAAAATGATATTTAATTGATTATATTTTTGAATTTTTTTGACAAAATACAACGGATACATTGACGTTTACGAAATTTTTTGACAAAATGAACTTATGGAATAGTAGGACAAGGAATCTACTTATGAAGGGGATGGGGAAATGTTTTCAAATATTGGCTTTCCAGGGTTAATTTTAATTTTAGTAGCAGTGTTAATTTTATTTGGCCCAAAAAAGTTACCGGAAATTGGGAAAGCTTTAGGGGAAACGTTAAAAGAATTTAAAAAATCAACAAAAGAATTGACTGATGAGGCATTTCAAGAGAAAGAAAAAAATAAATAAAAGAATATGCTGAAGTTTTTCTCGGAATGGATAAATAAAGTGTGGTGAACGAGATGGAAGATCGGGAAATGAGCGTAGTAGAACATATTGTTGAGCTTCGCAAACGAGTAATATATACAGTATTATCCTTTGTATTATTTTTAATTATTGGATTTACTTTTACGAAGGATATTTATTTTTGGCTTGTAAAAGATTTACCAATGAAATTAACTGTTCTCGGTCCAAGTGATGTGTTGTGGATTTTTTTCTCGATTGCTACAGTATTTGCTATCGTTTGTACAATTCCTTTTGCTGCGATACAAATTTGGTTATTTGTAAAACCAGGTTTACATCCCAATGAACAAAAAATGACATTAATGTATATACCGGTATTGTCTATATTATTTATAGCAGGCCTATCTTTCGGTTATTTTATCGTCATGCCATTCTTATTTCATTTCCTAACTACAATTGGTAATGAGATGTTTAATACGATGTTTACAACAGAAAAATATTTTCATTTCGTATTAAATTTAACAGTTCCGTTTGCTGTTATATTTGAATTACCTGTAGTTGTTATGTTTTTAACGAGTATAGGTCTTCTAACGGCAGAATTTCTTCAGAAAATAAGAAGATATGCTTATGTCGTGTTGATTATAATTGCATCATGTATATCGCCGCCAGATTTTTTATCACATAGTTTAGTAGCGGTACCGCTTATTTGTATTTATGAAATCAGTATCGCTTTATCAAAGATAGTTAGTAAACGAAAACAGAAAAGAGAAGAAGAAATACAGTCGAAAAGTGCCTCGTTATAAAGGCACTTTTTAATTTATTTGTTATACTCTAGCTATAATTGTATACAATATATAGAAGGAAAAAATTATAGAATCTCCAAAATTTAGACAAACTTTTCATTTTTATACGTTTATACTGAAGTTATCAAGCTATATATGGGTAATAAGACCCCCGTCTCAAAGGATATATAGGACAGGGTTCGAATTAGGTGGATATAAATGAAGTATTAACTTCTAAATGGGGCAGCTTAAGGATATTTTAGTATTCATAGGAAACCTACACTAAAAAACGTGTTAAAGAATAAAGTGGARGAAGTTCAAAAATCCAACGAAAAAGAGGATTGATATTGTGATTACGAAAAGTTTTTATTTCACTCATGCAACAGGGAATTGTATTAAAATATTTGAAATCCCTGTCCTACAAACACAGCATCCATTAGCGTTTCTAATTCAGTCTCGTCTTCAATTGTTTATTGCAAAAATTCAAAAACATAAAAACCCAAGATTCTCGTACTCTTTCCGTGAATATTTACAAAGTTGTTTGAAGTGGAATGATTATTCAAATGTATATAAGACAAATACTCTTGAAAAGAATGCATAATACACAGCAGGGACAGAGTTAGRTARGCTCTGTCTTTTTTATTTTAGGTATAAAAATATAATTAATTTGGTGAAATTTATTCGAAATTGTTGAAAGCMTCGGGAATACTAGTATAATAACAGGGAGAGCGTATTGGAAAGGGAAGAATATAATATGCAAAAAATTAAAATTGTAACAGATTCAACGGCAGATTTATCTCAAGAAGTGATTGAGAAGTATGATGTTCATGTTCTACCATTATCTATTTCTGTAAATGGACAAACATACTTAGATCGTGTAGATTTGCAACCGGATGAATTTATTGAAGAAATGATTAAATCAGAAGAATTACCAAAAACATCACAACCGGCTATGGGTACATTTGTAGAAATGTATGACAAGCTAGGCGAAGACGGAAGCCAAGTGCTTTCTATTCATATGACAGGTGGAATGAGCGGTACTGTCGCAACAGCGAATAGTGCTGCATCAATGACAGATACGAAAGTAACAGTTGTTGATTCTCAATTTATTACACATGCTTTAGCATATCAAGTAATTGAAGCTGCAAAAATGGCAAAAGAAGAATGCTCACTAGAAGATATTTTAAAACGTATTGATGAAGTRAGAAARAATACTCGTTTATAYGTWRTCGTAGATACATTAGARAACTTAGTRAARGGTGGACGTATCGGTAAAGGGAAAGCTTTTATCGGTTCATTACTTAATATTAAACCTATTGCAAGTTTAGAAGGCGGCGTATATAATCCGGTAACGAAAGTACGTAGCCAAGGGCAGATTGTAAAAACGTTGGCTAAACTATTCGAGGAAGATACTGCTGGAAAAGTGGTGAAAGCTGTTGCGATTCCACATGCTAAAGCAATTCCTTTAGCAGAAAGTGTAAAAGCTGCTGTTGAAAAAGTGAATGGATTCACTCAATCAGAGATTTTCTTTACAACACCAGTTATCAGTACTCATACAGGACCAGGAGCAATTGGTTTTATGTATTTAGCAGAGTAATAAAAAAGCTACTTGAAATGAATTTTCAAGTAGCTTTTTTATTATTTCAGGACAGAAAATAAGAAATGAGAAGGGCAATACAGGCGCTACAGCTAATTATATAGCGAGTCTGTAAATAATCTTTCATGGAAAACACCCTTTTCAATTTTTTAAAGTATATGATAAATTACTCGCAAAAATTAGTTCTATTATACATGAGAAGTTTCTGTGATTTTTACTGGTTCTTTATTTGGGACAATAGGGCTATAAGTGAAAGTTTGACCTAAAAAGAGAACATGTAGTTGTTCCCACGGTAGCATTCGTAAATTCCAGTTATTTCGTAGTCGTGTTACTGCTTCCCTTGGTGTTTCATCTGCTAAAGCAAAAGTACCGTAGTGCATGGGAATGAAATGTGTAGCTTTTATATCTAGATASGCTTGCACAGCTTCTTCTGGTGAAACGTGAGACACTTTCATAAACCATTCTGGTTCATAGGCACCAATTGGCATAAGTGCAATATCGATTGAAAAACGTTTGCCGATCTCTTTAAATCCTTGGAAATAACCACTATCACCACAAAAATAAATGGTTTCTGAAGAAGTCATATTATCAATGATCCATCCTCCCCAGTGAGAGGTGTTCATATCAAATAATGTTCTTCTCGTCCAGTGTTGGGCAGGTACGAAGTGAAAAGAGACTTCATCAATTGTTGTACTTTCCCACCAGTTGTATTCTTCTACATTGGTGAATTTTTTACGAGTAAATAATTTTTTTAGCCCAATAGGAACAAGGTATAAGGCATCATCATTTAGTTGACGAAGAGATGAAAAGTCTAAATGATCGTAATGACCGTGTGAAATAAGAACGATATCGATTTTAGGTAGTTCTTTTATAGTGAGCCCTGGCTCAGTAAGTCGTGGAACTAACTTTAATTTATTAGCCCATACTGGATCTGTTAAAATATTTAAGCCGTTCGTTTGAATGAGAAAAGTTGAATGACCAATCCATGTGACAGTCGTTTTTTCAAAGTTATTTAGTAGAAATTTACTTTGTTTAACAGGTGATTGTTCTACTAGAAAAGAAAAGTCTTTTTTGTTTTGCTTTCTCTCTTTACGCCAACGTAAGAAGGAGCGAATTGATTTTTTTGTACTTGCATTATCCATATTTTCATAGCGCTTTGCCATGAACATCACCTCATTTAAAATCGTTGTAGTTGTATTGTACCGAAATGTTGTTAAGGAATACAGTGTTTAACATGGATTAATGTTTAAGTAATTGTAAAAAAATAGGGGGATTTATTTACAAATTTAACAATGAACTTCGTTTCGCAAATAATGGTTAGAGAAATAATAGTAGTAAAATATATTTTGTCTAGTAATTCGCTTGAAATAAAGAAGTAACATACGTAAATTCGTACGATTTCGTGAACAAATGATGTAAACAATTTTCTCATAGTGTTTACTTTTGTTATGATATACATAACTTACATAAATTAAGGATAGAGAAAAGAGGTTTAATAATGAAGCGTTATCAAAAGTTAATTGGTCTTATGGTTGTATTTTGTCTCTTTGTACTTGCAGGTTGTAGCAGTTCAGGGGCAAAACTCCGTAAACCGTTAAACTGGGATTTAGAAACTTTCCAATTTACAAATCAAGAAGGAAAGCCGTTTGGTACAAAAGATTTAAAAGGGAAAGTTTGGGTAGCTGATTTCATGTTTACAAACTGTCAAACAGTTTGTCCGCCAATGACTGCTAATATGGCGAAATTACAGAAAATGGCTAAGGAAGAGAAATTAGACGTTCAGTTTGTTTCGTTTAGTGTAGACCCTGAACTTGATAAACCAGAAAATTTGAAAGCATTCATTCAAAAGTTTACAGAGGATACAAGTAACTGGAACTTGTTAACTGGTTATTCACTGGAGGATATTACAAAGTTTTCAAAAGATAACTTCCAGTCGCTTGTAGATAAACCAGAGAATGGGCAAGTAATACACGGTACATCATTTTTCTTAGTCGATCAAAATGGAAAAGTAATGAAAAAATATAGCGGCATTAGCAATACGCCATACGAAGATATTATACGTGATATGAAGCGATTAGCTGATTAAAAAGAAGGGTGCTTAGCACCCTTCTTTTATTAGTATTCAGTCTATGGATAATATGTCATGCTGTTGTGGTAATTTCGGTGCGCGAATTTCTAATACACCGTTTTGATAAGAAGCTTTCGTTGCTTTTTTATTAATTAAATATGGTAACTTAATAATTCTTGACGCTTCTGAAATGGAACGTTCTCGGCGATAATAGTTATGAGATGTCTGTTCTTCTTCCGTCTCTTCAAGTATATCTTCTTTTACAGAGACTTTTAAGTATTCGCTTTGTATTTCAATTTGAATTTGTTCTTTTTGTATACCTGGTAGTTCGGCTGTAACGACGAGTTCGTCACCAACTTCGTATAAATCTACTGGGAATGTTAATAAACGGTTTCCTTTTTGGAAAAAATGATTTAAATCAGCAATTACGCCACGAAG
>NZ_JBFTMA010000240.1:0-8264 GCF_056396725.1 Bacillus sp. 05T31 | reverse complement strand
TCCCTATACTCTGTATGGTTAATTTATGCAGCTGGTTTAAAGAATTTATTGCTTGTTTCAATCGTATATGGTATTGGGATTCTCGTGTATATGTTTGCAAGAAAAGAAAAAGGGAATCGTTGTTTTKCAGGCAAAGAGCGATATGTGATGTGGGCAATTGTTATTGCAGCTATTACATCACTTTATATGTTACTGACAGGAACTATAAAAATGTAAAAGTCCTTTTAATTTAAAGGGCTTTTTTCCTTGTCTAGAGAATATTTAATACATAAGATATTCAGGAGGGATGAAAATGGAAGAAAAAGAACAGTTGTCTAGAATTATGGATTTAGCTAGTGATTTAAGGAAAGTATTAGTACAAGAATCTTTTTTTAATCATTATCCTGAACTTCGAGGCGTGATTGAAAATTTAGCGAGTTCTGTAGAGAATTTGGCGAGTTTGCAGCAAAATAAAGATGAAAATGCCGAAGATCGATTACGGTACGTACTTGCTAAAATGAAAATCGCTCATAATGCCATTTTACAAGAAAAAAAAGCATTTCCTTCTCATTAATATACGTTTTAATTTTGAACCTGACGGATGACGTCAGGTTTTTTATTTCTAGTTTTAGATTGTAGTTCATACAATAAGAATAGTATGAAAAAAAGAAGGTGACTACGTTGAAATTGCATAAAGCTCTTCATCCAAGTTTTATAAAGCGAATGTATTATATGAGGTTTATTGGGAAGTTTGCAAAAGCTGAGGGAGAGAAGAATGGAGAAAATTTCTTTGTACAATGTCTTTCTTCAATACCTTTAACTTTACAAGAGTTATTTCCGACTGGAAAATATTTGTTTGAAGGATTATGCAGTAATAAAAAGAATGAAAAAATCTTTACTGATTTAAAGAAGCATAAATTAGAAAAGCAACTGGTTATGTTTCGTCTTTATTATGATCGTGGAAATTTATTTCTGGAATTAATATGCACAGAAGAGCCTCGGGAAATAGCATCTTCATATAAATTGATTCCTTCACCAAAGGTCTCAAATTATAAAAAGAGAGCGTCTTTGGAACGGAAGTTAAGCAACGGTTATTTATCATTTCTTATGCCTAAATTACCAAAAGACTTTGAGCCTCCAGAATTATTGTGGCATGAAGGAAGGCTATATGGAAATTTATCTTTAAAATCATCAATAAGTTCAATTTCATATTTTGAGCAAAGAAAAGAATGCAAATATATTGAAATAAACGATTGGATGAAACATGTAGAAATAGCAGTAGATGATCATTTATATTTTGTAAGTGAAAATGTGTATGACCAACTAAATAAACGAATTGCTGAAGAAGGTAAGTTAGTTGAAGTAGAAGATATTAAAATGCAAAAGGATGACTGGGAATGGGATGAGCGTGAATCCTCTTTTTTGCAGTATGTACAAAGTATGGTTCGTAATAAAGGGTTATATTTGGATGATACAGATATATATAATTTTCACATTAGTATTAAAACCAATATGTTAACAATTGTTGGTGGTATACCAGGTGTTGGGAAATCACGCTTTGTGCAAGCTTAYGCAGAATCACTTGGGTTACGTTATGGGGAAGAATTAATTTGGATTCCGATTTCACCATCGTATCAAGAACCACATGATATTCTCGGTTACCTTCATCCGAATGGTAATTTTATTGAAAGTGAAACGAAGTTAGTTCGGACATTGTTAAAGGCTAAAGAAAATCCAAATCAATTGTATATAATTGTGTTCGATGAAATGAACATGTCACATATTGAGCATTGGTTTACTCCGTTTCTATCCGTTCTTCAACTTGAAAAGAAAAATCGTATTTTGAGTTTGTATGAGAAAGTACAAGAAATAGAAAATCAAATTCCACCTTCAGTGGAAATTGGTGAGAATATTATTTTCGTAGGCACTGTAAATTTTGATGAAACGACGAAAGAGCTTTCCGATCGATTATTAGATCGAACAAATTTGATTACATTACAAAAAATTCCGTTTTGCGAGATGAGTATAGAACATGAGAAAGTTGTTCAGCAACCCCCGCTGAAAGTAACAACGGGAGAATTTCGACTCAATTGGTTTAGGAATAAAGAGATGATCGAAGTGTATACTGAAGAGGAATTAGAGTTATTGGATAAGTTACATGATGTACTATCATCACACGATATATCAAAAGGAATTTCTTTCCGATGTGCAAGCGCAATCGCTACGTATTTGCAAAATATACCGTTCCAAAATAATCAGTCCTATATGATTAGCAGGGAAGAAGGTTTTGATTTGCAAATAAAGCAGCGTGTATTAACGAAATTAAGGGGGACAGAAATGACAGTGGGCCCTCTACTTTCTGAAGAAGCAAAAAGGGGAGCGACATTGATACCACTTTTACAGTCTCCGCTTGCAAATCGTGTATCTACATTTGAACATTCTTTAGCTTATATAAGACAAAAGCGTAGAGAACTGGAGCTGTATGGCTATGCAAAATGAGGAGCGTTATGAAACAGCAATCGTCGATACGAAAGAAACGCTCCCGTTTGTATTGAAGCTAATTATTGGTACTGAGGGGAAAGGCGATTATATTGAAGATTCTTCTTATTTGGTATTGTTAAGAAAGTTGCCACAAAAAATGAAAAGAATAAAACAAATTTTTAAGAAAGTAGAATCGAATGCGGAATTTGTACACGAATATGAATGGGAAACGAAAGCGCGGAAGACAACGAGAAAAACTGCCATTATGACAGAAAGAAAGCTTTATGCGAAATATTACAACCGTAAATTTAAGGAGCAAAAAAATAGTATTGAAAATGCATTTCTTAAATTTAAAACGATGCAATTCTATTATTATTTACTTGAAGCAGAAATTTTTGTACGTAAAACTATTGAAATACTAGAAGGAGAAAAGAAGAAAAAGTCAGATGAATTTCAAGCTGTTAAAACAATTATGAAAACGATTGAACGAAATGGATCCGTGACGGATAGGGAAAAACAAAAATATAGAAATCTACATTTACTGAAAGAAGCAGATTTACGGAAAAGTTCTGTGAAAATACAAGAATATAAAATATTAGCTCATATCGTATATGAAAGTGTGCAATACTTTCGAAATTTATTATATTCTCCATTTTGGAGGGAAGTTTCTGAAACAGCTACCATTAATTCGAACACTTTATCTATACCGCATCAACAATTAATCCACCATTTAGAATTGTTACCGCAACATACSGAGCAACCYCCATCTTTATTATTCGTATATAAACCAACGTTTTTAGTGTATGAGTATTACGCTTTTTTTATCGTTATTTCTATATTAGAACAAATCGGATTTGAAGATAAGAATCCTATTCGTGAACAAATACAAGAACATTTTTATTTAGACGGATTACAAGATGGAACGACAGTGATTTTACATCGAGATGATATAAAAGTGCACGTCGCGTTTAATGATTTAATTGAAACACACCCTCTTATTGCACTAAGCAAAGGAAGTAATTTTTATAACGGAGAGGACACAAAGAAGCCGGATATTCGTTTAGATTGTTATGTAAAGGAAGAAGAGAAGTATGTATATAAATCTYCTATTATTATCGAAGTGAAATACAGCCCTATGTACAATATTTTTCAGCCTGTCGGTAATACGAAAGCAACGGAGCAAATGTATAAATACTGGTCTATTAAGTATGTAGAAGAACAGAATGGTAAACGAATTTTTAAGCGAAGAGCGATTTATGAAGTGATTTGTGTATATCCAGGTAGCCATATGCATAGTAAAAAAATTGAATCTGGATGTGGAGTGTTTTTACAACTATATCCATATAAAACGAAACAAGGAGAAGAGAAGTTGGCTGGGAAGCATGGGATGATTCAAATTTTCGAGAAATGGTTAAAAAGTAATAAAATGTAAAAGAAATCCTTTTTAATGAAGGATTTCTTTAGGTTAAGAAGAATTATATGCAGTACGGAAAGACACATTATACGGTTCGAACTTGATAGTGATTATCACTTTTTTATTAGAGTAATTGGATCTTTTTATGTTTGTAACAGTATGGGGAATTAAGAGTTTTTACATGTGTATGAATGAGTAATAAATAGGAATTTAATTCATTTTGCAGAATATAATAAGACATAAATATTTTTAGTTGCATACGAAGATTTGTTCTTATATGATAGTAAGTGAAAGCGTTATCAAAAACAGAGCGGCGATGGGAAAGGCGGTTAAATATGTTCCAGCGTGTTCAAACAAAGGAAGAGCATTTTTGGTTCGAGCAACTGTGGGGAGATTTTTGTGAAGAAAGAAACTTAATGTTTGTAGAACGTAATTTAAATCCATCACGATTTTTATTAATAGAAGATGAACATCATATTGGTACAGTAGAATGTATTAAGTTTACAGTACCTGAACAATCAAATTCTGAGTTTTTCTATCCGTTTTCTAAAAATGATTTAGTGAAAGATTTGAAAAATGTGTATGAAATAGGAAAGTTAAGTATTGCGAAAACGTCTCGGGGGAGAGGACATTTCAAAAGGCTAGCAGCTATTTTATTTATGCATGCGTTAGAGACGAAAGCGGAATGGTATATTGCAGCAGTTACAAAAAGAATGTATATGTATTTACTTACACTCGGTTTTCCAATCGAACCGATAGATAGTCCATTCCAGTTTCATGATACTTTACAAGGTGTACCAGTGCGAATTCATGCTCGAAAAGGGGCTACACATCTGTATTCTTTGAAAGAATTCCGTGATATTATTCAAGGGAATGCTCATGCGCAGGCACTTATTGCAGAATACAGTAAAAATATTATGTTAACAAAATGAAAATATATGAATATGTATAGTATGAAGAAGAGTTACTTATTACGGGCATCTGTTTTCATACAAAAAGTAGACCCTTATTCTCAGAATAAGGGTCTACAATATTATAGTCCAAATATACTAAAAATCATTTTACGACGCTTCGGTTTCTTTTCTCTTTCATATGTTGGTTTTGCATCAGGAGTAATGTATATTGGTTCTTCTTTTTTTAGGGCAGCTTCTAGTTTTTGAATTCGTTCTAACATTTCCTCTATTTCGCGGCGATGTTGTAAAAGTTGGTATGTAACGACATCATTTGCTTTATCTTGCATTTGTTCTTCCATTCGATCTAGTCTTCTCGTAATTGTGGTAAATTGAGCTGTTAATTGCTCAAAATCATTCGATGATGTGTTTTGAACAATTGTGTTTACTTGAGTTTTTAATTTTTCTACATCATTTGAAGATGGTTTTTGAGTAGTTTGAGAGTTTTGAGGCTGGTCCATTTGAGAGCGATGGTATTCTAACATTAGATCTAAATCACCTTGTGTGAAAATAAAATGACCATATTTATTTTTTTTTATCGTAAGATTTAATTGTTGTGCAATCCGGACAACAGCCTTTGGGCTAACACCTAATTTCTTTGCGATAAATGGTGTTTTATATTCCAAAATAATCCCTCCTATATATATCCTGTTGAATGATTTCTAGTTATGTAGCAAGTTCCCTTCAGGTGTGACAAAAGAAGTGTGGAATCGGCAAAGAAAGTGTTTTTTCACGAAGTTCAGCTGTTTAGCACATACTATTTATATAAATCATTTTTAGTTATCGGAAAATTGGGCTTATTATAGTTTGACGATAATAAGCTAATTAGATTATCATAATTATAAATATCTTTTTTATGTATGCATATAATATATAAAAAGGTGGTTACTAATGTAGAATTTTATTAGAGTATAAGAATGCTTACTTCACTTGAATAAATTTAAGTAGGAGGTGGCTTCCTTGCTTACACTGTAAGTAAGGAAAAGTATTTGGACATATATAGTATAAGTATAGTGATTGTTTTAATTGCCTTAACGGCATTTTTCGTTGCAGCAGAATTTGCAATTGTTAAAGTGAGGAGTTCACGAATTGACTATTTAATTGCAAAAGGAAATAATCGTGCAATATCTGTCAAAACAATCATTACAAACTTAGACGAATATTTATCAGCTTGTCAATTAGGAATAACTGTTACAGCTCTTGGGATTGGGTGGTCTGGTAAACCTGCGCTAAAGCACATGTTTGATGTGTTGTTTGCAAATTGGAACGTCCCTACTCAACTCGCAGACATTTTAGCTATAATTTTAGTATTTTTGTTTATCACATTTTTCCATGTGGTAGTAGGAGAGTTAGCTCCAAAAACATTTGCGATTCAAAAAGCAGAACAAGTGAGTTTCTTTGTTGCTAAGCCACTCATTTTGTTTTATCGTATTGCATTCCCATTCATTTGGATTTTAAATGGATCAGCTCGGTTAATTACAAAGTTTCTTGGGTTGAAACCACCAAAAGGGCATGATGAAGTGCATTCAGAAGAAGAATTGCGGTTGTTAGTTTCAGAAAGTTATAAAAATGGTGAGATTAATCAATCTGAATATAAGTATGTGAATAAAATATTTGAATTTGATGATCGTATTGCGAAAGAAATAATGGTACCACGAACAGAGATGAATATTTTAAATAAAGAAATGCCTGCTGAAGAGGCTTTACAAAAAATGTCTCATGAAAAATATACGAGGTATCCGGTTGTTGATGGTGATAAGGACCATGTAATAGGCTTTGTGAATTTTAAAGATATATTTACAGATTTTGTGAAGCACCGAGTTGTTAGTGAAAAGACAGTGGAGCAATATATTAGGCCAATTATTTTAGTTATTGAATCTATCCCGATTCATGATCTATTTTTAAAAATGCAAAGAGAAAGAACACATATCGCTATATTAATTGATGAATATGGTGGTACATCAGGTCTTGTAACCGTTGAAGATATTTTAGAAGAAATTGTAGGGGATATTCAAGATGAGTTCGATACTGATGAACAACCGGAAATCCAACAAGTTAGTGAGACGAAAACGATTTTAGAGGGAAAAGTACTTGTTAGTGAAGTGAACGCATTATTAGGTTTGACTATTGACGACGATGATGTCGATACGATTGGCGGTTGGATCCTAACAAAAAATATTGAGATTTCCGAGGGGGATATCATTGAGATTGAAAATTATAAATTTTGCGTAAAAAAATTAGATGGACACTATATTAAGAGATTAGAAGTAACGAAACCTTCAGAATCGATTGTTATTGTAGGAGATGAAAAAAAGATTTCGCTCCAAGAACAAATTAGTTCGTAAACTCTGCTTTGTAGCAGAGTTTTTTTGAGCAAAATGTTTTTTGATGTATTAGGGCTATGATACAATTACACAAGTCAGACCTTTCACTAGGTGAAATAAATGAAATGTATTATTGTATACATATATTCGGAAGGAGAACCACTATGAAAAAACATTTATATATAAATGGGGTATGGAAATCAGTAGAGACGTATAAACCATTGTATGCACCATATTCTGAAGAAACATTAGCGGAGATTGCGCAAGGTACAGAAGATGACGTTAAGGAAGCAATAGTTTCGGCCAAAAATGCAATGAAAGAAATGAAAAAATTATCCGCATACGACCGTGCAACTATTTTAGAAAAGGTTGCACAAAAAATGGATGAGAGAAGAGAAGAGTTTGCAGAGATTATCGCAAAAGAAGCTGCAAAACCAATTCGTGCTGCACGGGGAGAAGTAGATCGCACTGTTCAAACATATAAGTTTGCAGCTGAAGAAGCGAAGCGAATATATGGTGAGACGTTACCATTAGATGCTGCACCAGGAGCAGGTGGCCGTATAGCGTATACAATTCGACAACCAATCGGGGTTATTGGTGCTATTACACCGTTTAATTTTCCACTTAATTTAGTAGCACATAAGGTAGGCCCAGCAATTGCGGCTGGAAATACTATTGTGCTAAAGCCTGCCGACCAAACGCCACTTTCTTCGTATGCATTGGTAGAATTATTTGAAGAAGCTGGTTTACCAAAGGGAGCTTTCAATATAATTTCTGGACCTGGATCTGTTGTAGGTGAGGCATTAGTAAAAGATGAGAACGTTGCTAGTATTACTTTTACAGGAAGTCCGAAAGTAGGTATTGGAATTAAGGAAAAAGCCGGGTTGAAACGAGTGACGTTAGAATTAGGATCGAACGCTGCAGTAATTATTGATGAAGATGTTGAATTGACAGACGAAATAATTGAACGTGTAAAATGGGGCGCGTTTGTGAATAATGGACAAGTTTGTATTTCAGTACAACGTGTTTTTGTGCATGAACGCAAAATGGAAGAGTTTATTACAAAATTAACGAAAGCAATGGAAAACGTTGTAGTAGGAGACCCGCTTCATGAAG
>NZ_JBFTMA010000239.1:0-6646 GCF_056396725.1 Bacillus sp. 05T31 | reverse complement strand
TAATTACTATGAAGGAAAGAGGAGGATCACCCTTGATGAATCCAAATAAGCGCTTAACAACAAACCAAGGTGCTCCAGTTGGAGATAACCAAAACTCTCGTACAGCTGGTCGCCGTGGACCGGTATTGTTAGAAGACTATCATTTAGTAGAAAAACTTGCTCACTTTGATCGTGAACGTATTCCTGAGCGTGTTGTGCATGCACGTGGTGCAGGTGCTCACGGTGTATTCGTAACGAAAAACAGCATGCAGCAATATACGAAAGCAGCGTTTTTACAAAATGAAGGAACTGAAACACCTGTATTCGTTCGTTTCTCAACGGTTATTCATGGTCAAGGTTCTCCAGAGACAGCTCGTGAYCCKCGTGGKTTCGCTGTTAAATTYTAYACAGAAGAAGGAAACTAYGATATCGTAGGTAACCATTTACCRGTTTTCTTCATTCGTGACGCAATTAAATTCCCTGACATGGTGCATTCTTTAAAGCCAGCACCTGATACAAATGTTCAAACACCAGATCGTTACTGGGATTTCATGACGTTAACTCCAGAATCTACACATATGATGACGTGGGTATTTTCTGATTATGGTACACCGGCAAACTACCGTGAAATGGAAGGATTCGGCGTACATTCATTTAAATGGATTAATGCAGAAGGTAAAATTGTTTACATTAAATATCATTGGAAGCCACAGCAAGGTGTACGTAATTTAAGTGCGAAAGAAGTGCAAGAAGTGCAAGGGAAAGACTTCAATCATGCAACTCGTGATTTATTCGATGCAATCGAAAAAGGAAACTATCCGAAATGGGATTTACACGTACAAGTAATGCAACTAGATGAAACGGACTCTTTAGACTTCGATCCACTAGATCCAACGAAAGTATGGCCAGAAGATCGTTTCCCATTAATTGAAGTAGGGACCATGACGTTAAATCGTAACCCGAAAAACTTCTTTGCGGAAGTAGAACAAGTGGCGTTCTCTCCAAGTGCAACTGTAAATGGTATTGAACCATCTGAAGATAAATTATTACAAGGTCGTTTATTCTCTTACCCAGATACACAGCGTTACCGCCTTGGTGCAAACTATTTACAAATTCCTGTAAACTGCCCATACGCAGCTGTTCGTAATCAACAACGTGATGGTGCGATGCAAGTGGATCAAAACCCATCTACAATAAACTACGAACCGAGCCGTCATACTGAAAATCCAGTGGAAGATCCGGCTTACCGCGATTCAACTATGAAAGTAGAAGGCTATGTATCTCGTGAAAAAATTGAAAAACCAAATGACTTCAAACAAGCGGGTGAGCGTTACCGTTCATTCTCTAAAGAAGAGCAAGATAACTTAATTGCGAACTTAACAAACGACTTAAAAGGCGTAAATGAGCAAACGAAATTAYTAGCTRTTTGYAACTTCTTCCGYGCRGATCAWGASTACGGMATGCGTTTAGCAGGGGCGTTAAATGTTGATATTACGCAGTATGTAGGGAATGTTCCGAAGTAAATAGGAAAAGACGACTGTTAAACGGTCGTCTTTTTTGTGTAAAATCATGCAGGGTATTTTGCGTTTTAGCTATGTCGGAATTCGTCGGTAAATCGATATATTGAAAGAAACGATCGATATATTTATGGGAATACAGGGTGGGGTATGCTAATCAGTGCGATAAAAGAGATGCAATCTACTATTAATAGATTGCATCTCTTTTTTAATTTACTCGCTCTGTATACTCATAAGCTTTCTCCCCGTGCATCGAAATATCAAGCCCCATTTGTTCTTCGTGCTCATCGACGCGAACAGGAAGGAAGAAGTTAATGGCTTTAATAATGGCGTACGTCATTATGATTGTGAATGCATATGTTGCTCCGATTGCTACAAGTTGTTTGAAAAGGAGAGTGGCGTTTCCGTAAAATAATCCGTTAGCACCATCGCTATTTATAGTAGTAGTAGCAAATAGTCCAGTTGCAATACCGCCCCAAGTTCCTCCGATGCCGTGGCATCCAAATGCATCGAGTGTATCGTCGTATCCGAATTTGTTTTTTAAGAAGAAGACAGCTCCGAAGCATAATATACCGCCGATTGCTCCGATAAGAAGAGCGGAGAAAGGTGTAACGAATCCACAAGCCGGCGTAATTGCGACTAAACCAGAAACAACCCCGGAAGCAGCTCCCATCGCAGTCGGTTTTGATTGGAAGAACCATTCAGAAAGCATCCAAGTTAGAGCTGAGGCAGCGGCGGCTATATTTGTATTAATAAATGCAGTTAAAGCTACGTCATTTAAAGATAATGCACTACCGACGTTGAAACCGAACCAGCCGAACCAGAGTAAGCCTGCGCCTAACATTGTAAATGGTAAATGATGAGGGGAGGTACCGCTTATGTTTTTTCGTTTTCCAAGGAAAATAGCTAATACAAGACCAGCAACGCCAGATGTGATATGAACGACATTACCACCAGCGAAGTCTAACGCGCCGAGTTCTCTCAGCCATCCGCCAACGCCCCATACCCAATGAGCGACAGGATTGTAAACGATTGTTGTCCAAAGAAGGATAAAAATAAGAAAGGCAGAAAATCGCATTCTTTCGGCGAATGCCCCTGAAATTAAAGCGGGAGTTAAAATAGCGAACATGAGTTGGAACATCATAAATAAATTGTGAGGAATAGTAGATGAGTAGTCTGGGTTTGGTGCGTAGGTAACTCCGTTTAGACCGAACCAATCGAGATTGCCGATAAGTCCGTGCCAATCTGGCCCGAATGATAAAGAATAACCGATAACAATCCATTGAATCGAAACGATAGCCATTGCGCTATAACTGTGCATTGTCGTGCTGAGTACGTTTTTACTGCGAACCATACCCCCATAAAAAAGTGCCAATCCTGGTGTCATCAACATGACCATTACTGTCGTTACAAAAATAAAAACTGTATCTCCCGTATTCATTCTCTCTCCTCCTATGATGTTAGGAAAAATAACATCTATACGTTATGTTTCATATCATATTCGAAATAAAAAGAAAAATCAACTAAAAATTCAGAAAACTTTTTAGATGATGTTAGAAAACCTAACATGATGTATTTTTGGGGGATAAAATCAACGTATGCGATTTGCTCTAAAAATTGGTATAATATTCTTACAATTGGAAGTTTGGGGGATGCGTGTGAAAAAAATATGGACTAAGGAACTATTCATTTGTTTTTGTTTAGCTGTTATTTTGTTTGTACCAGTACATACTTTTGCGGAAGAAAAAAGGGAATGGCGAGATGAAGTTATATATTCCATTATGATTGATCGCTTTAATAACGGAGAATCGAAAAATGACAAACAGTTAGACGTTGGTAATTTAGAAGGGTATCAGGGCGGAGATATACGTGGGATTATAAAAAGATTGGACTACATAAAAGAAATGGGATTTACTACTATYATGCTTTCGCCGCTTTTTGAAAGTGAAAAGTATGATGGATTAAGCGTTCGAAATTTTCAAAAAGTAAATGAACATTTCGGAACAGAAAATGATGTGAAAGAACTTGTAAATGAGGCTCGCAAAAAAGGAATGAAAGTTGTCTTTCAATTTCCGTATGAAGAAAATGAACAACAATTAATAGACTCGATGAAATGGTGGATAAAAGAAGTCGATTTAGACGGAAGTTATGTGATACATAGTGAAAAAAAGCCGCGTGCGTTTTGGGATGAAGTGCAAAAGGATTTGCAGAAGGTAAAGAAAGATTTTCACATTATGACAAAGGAAGATAATGAGTACTATAAAAAAATAGTAGAGTCATTTTCAAAAGCAGATACGTCTGTGAAACCTTTATATGATGTGAGTGGAAAAGAAGAGGAATTCGCTACGTTTTTAGATAATCAAGAAACAAAGCGATTTGCACGTATTGCAAAAGAAAATATGTATTACCCGCCGTCTCGTTTAAAACTAGCGATCACTTACTTATTAACATCCCCGGGGATACCGAATTTTTATTACGGAACTGAAATCGCATTAGATGGGGGAGATGCTCCAGATAATAGACGATTAATGGATTTCAAATCTGATGAAAAGTTTATGCAGCACATAACGAAGCTAGGTGAACTTAGACAAGCGAGACCATCTTTACGACGTGGTACGTTTGAACTTCTATATGATAAAGATGGAATGAGTATATTAAAACGAAAGTATAAAGATGAAGTAACACTAGTAGCGATTAATAATACGAAAGAGACGAAAAAGGTTTCCTTACCTGTAAGTACAATTGGTGAAAAACAAGAGTTAAGAGGATTGTTAGAAGACGAAATTATAAGAGAAGAAAACGGAAAGTTTTATCTTGTTTTAAAGCGCGAAGAGTCGAATGTGTATAAAGTTAGCGAAGAAACAGGTGTGAATTGGTTGTTTATCTCCTTAATAGTCGGTGTGAACGTRTTATTTATTGCTTTTTTAATTGCGGTTAAAAAGAAAAGATCCTCTGTATAGATAGAGGATCTTTTTTTCTTAGCGATAGTTAATGAATTGTACGTCGATTGGTAAGTCGACGCTGCGAACGGCTGCGATTACTGCTTGTAAGTCATCACGGCTTTTCGCTGTTACGCGTACTTGGTCATCTTGTACTTGCGTTTTTACTTTTAATTTCATTTCTTTAATGATGTTGTTAATTTTTTTCGCGTTATCTTTATCGATACCTTGTTGCAGAGTTGCACGTTGGCGAACAGTATTACCAGATGCGGTTTCAACTTTTCCGTAGTCCAAGTTTTTAATTGGAACGTTACGTTTTACAAGTTTAGAAATTAGAACGTCTTTTACTTGGTCTAATTTGAACTCGTCATCAGAAGTTAAAACAAGTACTTCTTTTTCTAATTTAATATCACTTTTACTACCTTTAAAGTCATATCGGTTTTGGATTTCCTTTAATGCGATGTTAATTGCGTTTGTTACTTCAGGTAATTCTACTTTCGAAACGATGTCAAAAGAACTCTCTTTTGCCATAGTTAGCACCTCCAAATAAATTTCTATCTTTTCATGCACCTAAATAGGCTATGTAATATACATATTAAAGTATAGCGGAAAATACATCGATTAGATAGAGTGTTGCAACTTAAGTGTTTTGACGGATCATCCGTAGGGGAATATAGTCCTATAGATACAGTCTTTATTTAATTATAGTGAATTTTGGGCAGTTGGACAAATAAAGGAAAAATCGTGTTATAATTAACTTTTGTTTGGAATGATAAAAAAGATAACTTTATCCCGCATTAACGRGCAGTAAGACTCCCACCTCRAAATTCRGCRARTGCGAGGAAGTTAGGYGGGAGATAACTGCCCGTAAAWGCCCGATTGGTTCAACTAATAATCAGYGGGGGATGAACAAAACCCCCACTGATTAAAGTTTCACTTTGCCTCAAGAAGGCGACGAATTATATTGTACGTTAAAATTAACGAATCGTGATCGTTTAATTGCTCTTCCGGCAAGAGACAGTGATATGCAAGAAATTATCGTAGATGCAACGCCATCTATGCGTAATAAAAACGTAAATGGACGTGTGTATCGCTCACTTCAAGTTGGTTCATTCATACTAACTGACGAGCATTTCCGTGCTTTCTTACACCATACAGAAAGAAAAGAACAAGTCCGCATCGGTGAGCGCGTAACAGGTCGTATTATTGACGTGAAAGACGACGGTACAATTAACATTTCACTTCTTCCTCGTAAAGAAGAAGGAATGGAAGATGATGCAGCAGTACTTTATGCATATATGGAAGAACGAGGCGGAGCAATGCCGTTTTGGGATAAGAGCAACCCAGAAGACATTAAAGAACGTTTCAATATGAGTAAAGCTGCATTTAARCGYGCACTTGGTAAACTGATGAAAGAAGAAAAGATTTACCAAGAAGAAGGCTGGACTTACTTTAAGAAATAAGATAAATGAAAAAGAACTATTTTTTCTCTTAATTTTTAAGAGAAGAGATAATTCTTTTTTTTATTATAAAGTACATAAAAAGTAAATAAGGTGTAATAAAATTCGCAAAATCTGAAGATATACAAACGACTAGAATACGTTATGGTTTTTATTATAACGAGAAAGAATAGTATTTCGAATAAAAAGAATATTAAAATGAGTTTTTGGGCTTTTAGTTAACAAAGTTTCGAAAATACACACTTTATAAAGGTTTCCTTTAAATATGATTATTGTGTTTCGAGGGTTTCCTTATAAAYCTTAGCTATATATTTTACAAAATCAATGAYGGGATAGTGTATGAGYGARCGGTGCTGCGTAAAMYGAATCCCTTMTTCTTCYATTTTTAAAATRATTTGTTCAATTTCCAACTCTTTTTGTTGTATCTTATTATAATTTTGATATACAATGTTTTTCCATTGATAGGAAGAACCATGAAAATAACTCTCTCCTTTTACCCTGTGATTAAATATTATTTCTATTTTTTCTCTACGTTGTCTTTCCTTCATATACGATTCCGTTGACTGCATGGTTATCGCCTCTTTCCTTTGTATTGTATACTGTTTCCGAAAATTCGGTCTAACTCATCATAGCCAATGTACAGTGATTTTGTTGGGGATTGTCGTTTAAGGCTATCTTATCAACTGTATATATTTTGCAATTTCTTAATCTAATATCTTATATCTAAATAAATTGTTAGTGTGTATAAAAC
>NZ_JBFTMA010000238.1:0-8350 GCF_056396725.1 Bacillus sp. 05T31 | reverse complement strand
CTGTTGCTCCTGTCGCTCCTGTTGGACCTGTTACTCCCGTTGAACCTGTCGCTCCCGTTGAACCTGTTACTCCCGTTATTCCTGTTGCTCCCGTTGGACCTGTTGCTCCCGTTATTCCTGTTGATCCCGTTGGACCTGTTACTCCCGTTATTCCTGTTGATCCCGTTGGACCTGTTGCTCCCGTTATTCCTGTTGATCCCGTTGGACCTGTCGCTCCCGTTATTCCTGTTGATCCCGTTGGACCTGTCGCTCCCGTTATTCCTGTTGATCCTGTTGATCCCGTTATTCCTGTTGCTCCCGTTGGACCTGTTACTCCCGTTATTCCTGTTGATCCTGTTGGACCTGTTGCTCCTGTTATTCCTGTTGATCCCGTTATTCCCGTCGCTCCCGTTGGACCGGTCGCTCCTGTTATTCCGGTCGCTCCTGTTATTCCGGTCGCTCCTGTTACTCCCGTTGCCCCTGTTGGACCTATTGCTCCTGTTGAACCTGTTGCTCCTGTTGATCCCGTTATTCCCGTCGCTCCCGTTATTCCCGTCGCTCCCGTCGGACCTGTTGGGCCCAGCTTAGGAACTGTCCCATCACAACTAAAACAGCATGAATCAACATGTACACCATTTTGATTATTACACTCACAATACCCATTTATATTATTGCGCCATGAAGACATGTTGACCCCTTCCTTTACATTCGATCTTTTAAGTACAATCACCGATTTAGAAAACATCTATTTAAATAACAAAGAAATACTTTACCTAGTGGGGATAAACARAGAGTTAGTTCATACATTCTATTAATTATTACATGCAATTTGCTCTCCTTTTGCTTGTACTTTCGCCTTCTTGCTCAAACGAAATTCTTTTTCTCTATTCTGCATATACATATAAACTTCAATCCAATTGGTGTATTCATCGGCGGACTACTTGCAGTTAAAATTGTCCTTTTTTCATGGAAATTAGGATTTAGCTCAACAGCCCTTGCTTTAATAGAAATCGGTATTTCAGCTCTCGGCTCAACAATTATTCAACTCTTTATCGTTAGCGCAAACTTGAATGTTGCTGTACTTGGAGCACCTTATTTCTTATGGTTGGTGAGGAAGAGTTGGAAGAAAGTTAAAAAGGAGCTTCTTGGAAGTCTCCTTTTTTATTCATTCTTATAAGGTCAAAAGGAAACTATCTTTTTTTCACGAATTTAACCTATGAATATAACGAGGAGGGATAACTATGTATCAAACTATTGAAGGCTTCTTGCAATCATGGACATACGAAGCTGAGTCTACTCAAAAGATGCTCGATGCATTAACCGATGAATCTTTATCACAGGAAATTGCACCTGGGCACTGGACTTTAGGGAGAGTCGCTTGGCATATCGTTACAGCACTTCCTGTTATGCTATCAGGGACAGGACTTAAGTTTGAAGGAGAAACGAAAGATTATCCTGTACCAACTTCAGCTAAAACAATTGCAGATGGGTACCGTAAAGTGAATGTAGCTTTTGTTGAAGCGCTTCAAGGCGAATGGACGGATAAAGACTTAGCTACTATTAATGACTTTTTTGGTCGTCCTATGCCGAATTCTATATTTTTAATGACACTCATTAATCATCAAAATCACCACCGCGGACAAATGACGGTTTTAATGCGCCAAGCTGGCTTAACAGTCCCTGGCGTATATGGTCCTGCAAAAGAAGAATGGACTGCCGCTGGCATGGAAACTCCTAAAATGTAACAGAAAAAGACAAGGTGTTTACACATCTTGTCTTTTTCTGTAATTTGTTTCATGTGAAACTATTTTCTACTAAATGGTATTTTATGAGAAAATACGTTAAGATAAATTCATATTAATTGGAGGGAACTAAATTGAATACAAAAAACAAAAAAATAACAATAAGAACTCTCTTACTAACTTCTATCATTGGAGTTATCGGTGTATCTCTTTATTTCACAAGTTATGGTACCCCTTGGGGAAAACAAACAGCAATTGCTGAATCAAAAGAGTATATTACAAAATACTTTAATCTAGATGCAAAAGTCAAAAATACTTCTTACGATTCTAAAATAGATAGCTATGCAATCGCCTTTGAAATAATTGAAGATGGAGAGTTTACTATCGAATATAAAGGTCCTAATAACTTTAACATTTCTCCAGGAGTGCAAGAGTATTTAAGCAAACACTATAAATTTACAGAGTAGTAACGAAGCATACATATACAAAAAAGAGTTGGTATAACGCCAACTCTTTTTTACGTATTCTTGTCATACTGTTATATCTTCCTTCTCTATATTTTTAATTCCGTAATATGCAATCGCAACTCCAATCGCTGCAAATGTGAATTGAAGGGGGAGCAACGTCGCTATAGGAAATATTGGCTGGTTATTAAGTGCAATTGACACAACGATAAGAGATGAAACGATTGTAGTTGGTACCGAACGTTTACGCATTCCAAAATATAGAGGGATTAAACTCATTCCAGCAGTGGCAATGGCTAAAGGAACAAGGTTTATCCCTTCTTGAATCAATTGATCTACTGTGAATGAATTAGGAAGAATTGAAAAATAACTATCTATCCCAAAGAAAATTCCTACTACTAAAATGTTCGATAAAATAACTTCACATACCATCCAAGCTTAAACTTCCTCAATTCTAGCTTCATAAGACGTAGCATGATAGTCCTCCTTTTATTTAAATTTTAATCGATATAAATTCCTCCTGTTTTACTTAAAATCTTCACTTCGTTTTTTGCATCACCAATGGTTCCCGCTTTTATTTTTTCTGTATTTTTATCTTTCTTAAGTCCATCTAAATCCATCATTATGTCAGTCGAATGACTTTTAGCCGTAAGTTTCAATGAAGTCGGAGCACCTTTATACCGTACGCCAATGTCGCCTGATTTTGTTTCTATAAATAATGATTTTCCTTCTGTCATATCTTTCAATAATACTTCCCCAGATGTTGAAGTGATGTTCATATTTTCGTTTTTTATATTTTTCACATAATTATCGCCAGTAGTAGAAGTTATATTTACTTCTTGTAATGAACTATCTTTTAACATTAAATCTCCACTTTCGGATGTGAACTCACCCTTATCTGCCGATAGTCCTACAATCATTTCATCTCCAGACTTGCCTTTTGTCACGATACTTTTTACTACTATATCGCTTATTTTCACATCACCCGATTTATTATTTAATACAATTTTATCTATTTCTTTCTTCGGAACAGCTATAGATATGCTATTTTTCTTCCGAAACGTAAAACCATTAAAAAATTTGGTCGCCTTTTGTTTTTGCTTAATCACAACTTTATTACCGTCATTTTCTATTTTGACGGGATCTATCTCTTTATCTACTTGTTGACCTTGGGCGGAAACTACTATTTTATTAGAGTCTGTACTTTTAAATTCAATATCCCAGTTTTCATTGTCTACTTCTATTTCTTTTATATTATTTATCTCAAAAGACTTTTCTTTCTTAAAATCTTTCCCCTGAAACACCTTAAAACCAAAAACTACACTAGCAATTGTAATTGTAATAAGTAAAATTGCAATTACTATTATTTTTTTCACTATTCATACCCCAGTTCGTTGTTGTTTTAAGCTTGCTTCACGCCACATCAATCTTGTCGATTTTACGATATGAAAGATAACTAATAAAAATCCCTAATAAACAGAGCACTATTGGGATAGCGATAAAATTAAACATACTTACTTGACCGTTTCCAGAACCAAAGTTACTACTAATTAGCATCCCAATTATTACTGCAGAAGTAATTGTTGTCGGTGTCGATTTCTTTCTCATCCCAAAAAATAAAGGAATTAAACTTATACCAGATATCATAAATGCATTTATAAAAGTAGCTGGAACGATAGCTATTATTTCACCTATCGTAGCTGGCGTTTCAATCAGCCCCATCATTGGACTCACAAAATATACGAGTAAACTAATACTGAAAGTAGCGATAATCGTGCTCACAAAACAAAAACAAAAAACAATTGTTAATTTCGCCCTCATTAGCATTTTTCTTTGCAGTGGGTACATAAACAATAGTTGTATTGTTTTGTTCTTATACTCATCAATTATTAAACGTGATAAAATGACCGAACTAAAAATAATGAATGTTATCCTAATAACAGTGTTTATTAAAACCATTTGTTGCGTGAAGTCAGAGAATAGCCCATCTACCTCGTCTTTCGCTCCCAACGCCATGAGGTTTACTACGGTGAAAATTGCTATAATACAAATTGCTACACTTTTAAAATAACTAGATAATTGATGTTTCTTCCATTCAAGCTTCATTAATTTAAACATGTAAACCATGCCTCCATTCCTTGTATAACTGCCTCTACGCTACTAACATTCTAATTCCAGCAGTAACTACGCTTAACATTCCTATCACTAATAAAATTAAAATCCATTTCCGCTCAGGTTTTCTATAATATAAAATCCCACTTATGAACATTACGATCAATCCACTTACTATATTCACTAACAATCCATTAAGCATGAATGCCCTCTCCATCCATTACATTTAAGAAATACTCCTCTAAAGAACTATGTTTCTTATTAATACTTTCAATTTCTACATCGTTCATAATGAGTGCTTTTGAAATGGCTTGCTGCGTCGCCTTCAATTCATACACACGAATCATGTTTCCACTCATTATTTTGTAATTTTTTATAGCGAGTTTATCTTCTAAAATATAAGCTGCACGCTTCACATCAGGAACAGTGATTTCAATGTACTCTGTTTGTTTTCCGTTAATACTCTTCATCGAAACTTCTTTTATTAGTTTTCCATTTTGAATCACACCAATTGTATCTGCCATTTGTTCCATCTCACCTAAAATATGACTAGAGACTAATAACGTAATGCCATATTCTTTGCAGAGCATTTTAAATAAGTCTCGTAACTCTTTAATACCAATTGGATCTAAACCATTAATCGGTTCATCTAAAATGAGTAGTTCTGGCTTTGTCATGATCGCCCTTGCAATACCAAGTCGTTGCTTCATCCCTAATGAAAAATCTTTTACTTTTTTATCATCTATACCGTGCAGTTTCACTAAATTTAAAGCATGATCAATTGCGTTTTTATCGTAATACCCCATATATTCACAATGTAATTCTAAGTTTTCCTTCGCCGTTAATTTATCATAAAAGATTGGATATTCGATAATTGTCCCCATTCTTTTTAATACTTCATAAGATGTATCTGTTAACTTCTCACCGAAAATTTCAATATCACCGCTCGTCGGTTTTATTAAATTTGTAATCATTTTCATAATCGTTGTTTTACCCGCGCCGTTCGGTCCTAAAAAGCCGTAAATCTCTCCTTTTTTCACATGCATATTAACACTAGAAATAACTTCTTTCCCTTTAAACACTTTCGTTAACTGGTTCGTTTTTAATATATATGTCATGTCACTTTCCCCTTTCGCACTGCTCTATATTTCTATAATAGACAACGAAAATCTCTTTTTTCTTACCCGTTCCTTACAAATTCCTTACGTTCAAAAAAGCTTGTAGAATCTACTTCTCTACAAGCTAAAACWGCATCTTTGTTAATACAACTGTAAAAACCGTTTTTTCATACGGCTTACTAGAAAGATAAATTTCTCCATCCATCGCTTCCACAAGCCTTTTCGTAATCGTTAACCCTAGACCACTTCCTTGGTACAATCTATTTCTTGAATCTTCAAGTGTGTACATACGCTCAAACACTTTATCAATATGAGATTCATCAATTCCTTTTCCTTTATCCCATACGTCTATATACACACTCGTTTCATCATCTCTTAAAGTCATACCAAGTGTCTTTCCATCGTCCCCATATGTAATCGCATTTGATATTAAATTATTCAATACTCTGCCTAATACTTCTACATTTCCAAGTGCATATATATTTCTTTCTGCTATATCAATATGGACATGAAAACCTTTCGTCGTCACTAAATCATAAAAAGATAAAATCTTCTCGCGGCAAACTTCATTCATATTTACTTTTGTCATCTCGATTGCTTTGTCACCGGATTCTAATTTTGCTAAATCAAAAAACTTATGAATCAGTTCCATCACTTCTAGTGTTTTTACATGCACCTTTTCGAGTAATATTTGCTGCTCTTCCTCGTTTATCGTTTTATCCTTATTTAACATTTCGGTATATCCAAGAATAACTGTTAGTGGTGTTTTCAAATCATGCGAAATATTTGAAAGCATTTTTCTCATCGAAATTTCCACTTTCGCATGATCTGCATTCGTTTTCTGTTTTGCATCTAATAAATGATTAATCGCCACTAATAACTTTTGCAACTCTGTATCATCCGTCATAATTAATAGCTTCTCACCAGTTTGTTCTTTTACAATTCGATTTAACTTCTCATACGTGTAGCGTAAATTCCTACTACTATTTTTCCTAATTTTATATTGCACGTAAATAACGATAAGCAATATAATAATCACCACTGTTAAAAATACAACCATACTACATCACTTCCAACTTATAGCCGATGCCCCATAATGTTTTAATATATTCTGGATTAGATGGATCACTTTCAATTTTCTCACGTAATCTTCTCATATGAACATTAATAACATTATCATCACCATAATATTCTTCATTCCAAACAAGCGTATATATTTGTGCTTTCGTAAAAACACGATTTTGATTCTTCACGAATAGCTTTAAAATCTCAAATTCTTTTAAAGTAAGTTTAAGCTGTCTTCCCTTTTTCTCCACAGTAAAATTAATTGGGTCAATTATTAAATCACCAATCTGAATCGCCTCATCTTTTGATTCCACAGCTGAATACTTTGTAGACCTCCGAATACCCGCTTTTACACGTGCAGCTAGTTCAATCATAGAAAACGGCTTACAAATGTAATCATCTGCTCCAAGGCCTAATCCAACCGCTTTATCAACATCTGTATCTTTCGCTGACATCATTAAAATCGGAACTGCACTTTTTTCTCGAATGATTCGCACAACCTCTAAGCCATCTAACTTTGGCATCATAATATCGAGGATAATCAAATCAAATGAACCTTTTAAAAATGCGTTAACTCCTTCTTCTCCATCAGATGCGATTGTAACTTGAAAACCTTCTTTTACTAAATATGTTTCAACCATCTCTTGAATTGAGATGTCATCTTCAACTAATAAAATATGATGTGACATATTTCTATCCCCTTTTTTAACAAACATTAACAATTTAATTGTATCGTAACGAATGAATGCTGGAAAGAATTATATGAATTTTCAAACCAACTTCCCTTCCTTCCTTAACAATGATATGATGAAATTCACTACGATTGTTCATAATTAACTTTATATAAAGGAGACTTATCATGTCAGAAAACAAAAAAGTAAGCTTAGCTGATTTAATGCGCGAACAACTTGCGAAGAAAAAGCAAGGAAATGGAAACGGCTCAAATAATGGAAGTCAAAGTCAAGAAACKAAAAAATTACAAAACCAACAAACGAAGAAAACAAACAACCAACGTAGACGTACAGGTGTATAAATGAACGGGCAAAAACGATCTAACATTTCATCAGGTCTTGAAGTCGATATTGTATTAAAACAAGATCAACGTACAGGTAAGCTAACAAGAGGAATTGTAAAAGATATTTTAACGAACTCACCTTCACATCCGCACGGCATTAAAGTAAGATTGCAAGACGGACAGGTTGGCAGAGTACAAAATATTATTCAATAAGAAAAGGAGCTCATTTAAACTTGAGCTCCTTTTCTTATTTTCATTAACCTTTAATTTTTTCGATRAAAACTACTTTTAAATAGTCTCCCTCTTTAAATTGATCAATTGTACGGAAATCTTCTGGTAAAGAATGTTCTTCTAATATTTTATATTTACCGTTCATTTCTTTAAATGCTGTATCGATAAAGCCATTAAACTTTTTCATATCGAATGCGCTACAATTTGTAGAAGCAACGATAATACCGTTATTTTCTGTAATGGCAATTGTTTCTTTTAATAAGTTTTTATAATCTTTCGCCGCACTGAACGTATATTTTTTCGAGCGTGCAAAGCTTGGGGGATCAAGTACAACCATATCAAATTTCATCTTTTTCTTAGCTGCATATTTGAAATACAGAAATACATCTTCTACAATAATATCTTGTGCTTCATAATCAATTTCATTTACACTAAACTGCTCAATCGTTTTACTTAAACTACGATTTGCAAGGTCCACACTTGTTGTTTTACTYGCWCCGCCAAGCGCTGCAAATACAGAGAAAGCCCCAGTATAAGAGAACATATTTAAAACCGTTCTTCCTTTTGCATATTTATCACGAATTTGTTTTCGAACGTTACGCTGATCTAAAAACACACCAACCA
>NZ_JBFTMA010000237.1:0-5752 GCF_056396725.1 Bacillus sp. 05T31 | reverse complement strand
CCTTCATAGAAGTAATATTTGTGCCAGCTATTGTTACACTACCACCTGTCGCTTGATCAAGTGTACTAATCACATTTAATAATGTCGTTTTACCAGATCCAGAAGGACCCATAATCCCTACAAACTCTCCTTCTTTAATACTTAATGAAACACCCCTTAATGCTTTTGACTGATTCTCATTTCTTTTCCCATACGTTTTTTCTACACTTTCTACAGTAACTACATTTGTTGACATCTCTTTCACTCCATCCCTTTTGTATAGTATAAATTTCCCATATATTTCTTATATTTTTCTCATAAAAATTCTTAAGAATTTTTAAATTTTCCAAATGCAGATTGAGATACATAAGAAATACAAACGATTTCTCTGCTTAATATTCTCACTTTTCTAAAATCCTTTCATTCGATTTCCCTTACATTTACCTTACATTTTTGTAAGGTTAAAAAAACAAACCACTTCATAAGAGCATTTCTTTGGAATGAGAAATGCTTTTTATTGTTATCAAAATTTAAAAGATATTTCAATAAAAATAATAACACAATAAAAAACAATACATTTTTATTGCAAAACGATAAATCGCATGATAAAATCATGTTGTTATTACATAAGTGAGGTGCTTTTTATGAAACAAGTTACGACACTCTTTTTAAAGCTAGCTATTATTTTTATAGGATTCCCAGTTCTTGCATTGTGCATATTTTTGGTGCCTAAGATTGGGAATTTCGCTGGAGAATTGTATCCAGATATTGCTTATATGAAATCTCTCGTTTTAATCGATATGTACGCGGCAGCGATACCTTTTTACTTTGCTCTGTATCAAGCTTTTAAACTTTTAAGCTATATTGATAAGAACCAAGCGTTCTCGGAATTATCGGTAAAGGCTTTAAAGAATATAAAATACTGTGCCATCACGATCAGTACCTTGTACTTGCTAGGTATGCCACTCTACTATCTCATGGCGAAAAAAATTGATCCTCCAAGTTTCATACCAATCGGATTGACCATCATTTTCGCCTCTATGGTGATCGCCGTTTTTGCTGCTGTTCTCCAAAGGCTTTTACAAGAAGCTATTAATATAAAATCAGAAAATGATTTAACGGTCTGAGGTGGAGAATATGACAATTATTATTAATATTGATGTGATGTTAGCAAAACGAAAAATGAGCGTAACGGAGCTTTCGGAGAGGGTTGGGATTACGATGGCGAATCTTTCCATTCTGAAAAATGGGAAAGCAAAAGCGGCTCGTTTTTCAACATTGGAAGCGATATGTAAGACTTTAGATTGTCAACCAGGTGATATTTTGGAGTACAAGCGACGAATACACTCAATAAAAACAAATAACAACTTTCTTCAACCAATGGGATTAGATTGTAAAATTAAGATGAAGGGATAGCAATTAAGCTATCCCTTCTCTGCGTTTATTATTGTTATTTAATATATCTTTAATTACTTTAACTTCAGTATTACATATTAATGGTGTGTTTTATTATCAATCTCTATTTCCTATTTTTAATTTCCTCTTTCATACTTTCCACAAACGCATCTAGTTCAACAACTTCTGACTTCTCTTCACCATATTTCCGTACATTTACAGCTTCGCTTTCCATTTCCTTATCCCCAATAACAAGAACATACGGAACTTTTTGCATTTGCGCTTCTCTAATTTTATATCCTAACTTTTCATCTCGTATATCTCGTTCGACACGAATCCCGGCTTGTGCTAATTTATCTGCAATCCTATTTGCATATTTTTCATGCACTGCATTTGAAACTGGAATTACTTTCACTTGAACCGGTGCCACCCACGCTGGGAACGCGCCTCCAAAGTGTTCAATTAATATCGCTAAAAAGCGATCTAAAGATCCTAATACAGCGCGGTGGATTACAACCGGTCTTCTTTTTTCATTATTTTCATCTATATAATTTAAATCAAATTTTTCTGGCATTTGGAAATCAAGTTGGACTGTTCCGCACTGATGACTTCTATTTAAAGCATCTTTAATATGGAAATCAATTTTCGGACCGTAAAATGCACCGTCACCTTCATTTAATCTATATTTATAATTTAATGACTGTAATACATTTTCTAATGCCAATTCTGCTTGCTCCCATAATTTATCATCACCCATTGAATCTTCTGGACGAGTAGAAAGCTCTACTTCATACTCGAAACCAAAAGTTTTATACACATAGTCAATTTGCGCCAACACTGATTTGATTTCATCTTCAATTTGTTCTGGTGTTACAAATAAATGAGCATCATCTTGGCAGAAAGTACGAACTCTTAATAATCCGTTTAAAGCGCCACTAAATTCATGTCGATGCACTTGACCGAACTCACACATACGAATCGGTAATTCACGATAAGAATGTAATTTATTTTTAAACATAAGCATATGGCCTGGGCAATTCATCGGTTTTAACGCAAAACTTTTATGATCTACTTCTGAGAAATACATATTGTCTTTGTAATGTCCCCAGTGTCCTGACTTCTCCCATAATTCTTGATTCATCATAAATGGAGTACGCACTTCTTGATAATTGTACTCATTTTGAATTTCTCTTAAAAATGCTTCTAATTCATTGCGAATAATCTGTCCTTTTGGCAAGTAAAAGGGCATTCCCGGAGCCTCTTCCGAAAACATAAACAATTCAAGTTCACTACCTAATTTCCGATGATTTCTCTTTGCGGCCTCCTCAACAAAATGTAAATACTCTTCTAATTTTTGTTGAGAAGAGAAAGCAACACCATATATACGCTGAAGCACTTGATTGTTACTATCGCCTCGCCAATATGCACCAGAAACATGAGTTAATTGAAATGCTTTCAAATAACCAGTAGATGGCAAATGTGGTCCTCTACATAAATCTACAAATTCACCTTGTTTATACAGTGTTACACTTTCCCCATTAGGAATTGCTTCTAAAAGCTCTAATTTCAAACTATCATTCATTTCTTGAAACAATTCTTTTGCTTCTTCTCGAGAAACCTCAACTCGCTCTATCTTTACATTTTCATTTATAATATTTTTCATTTCTTTTTCTATTTTCGGTAAATCTTCTACGTTTACACTACTTTGAAGATCCATGTCATAATAGAATCCATTTTCAATGACTGGCCCTACACCAAGGTTTACATCACCATAAATTCTTTTTACAGCTTGCGCTAATATATGTGCCGCAGAGTGTCTTGCAATTTTTACCCCTTCATCTGAATCCATAGTAATGATTTCAACTTTCGCACTTTCTTCAATGTTTCGTCGTAAATCAAAAGACTTATCATTAACTTTTCCTGCGACTGCTTTCTTTTTYAARCTACTACTAATYRMMCCAGCAATTTCTTCYAAAGTAATRCCTTTCACAAATTCTTTAACGCTACCATCTGGAAATTTAATTTCGATCATCTGTTCTTTCATTTTTCATCTCTCCATTTCATAATAAAAAGCAYAYTCATCCCTAAAATAGGGACGARTRTGCTTWTAYYCGTGGTTCCACCCAGATTCCCATCRCAAATATACAATGGCTTCTTTTRCGRTAACGTCGYTTACACGGCACTAGATACTTGATTTCCCCAGTGCAGCTCTAAGGTGGTAAGTTATTTTACTGCGTTAGGAAGTTCTCAGCTTTYCTTCCTTCTCTGTATAACCGTTTAAAATAACTCGTGTCCTTTTCTTTGCTTTTGTAACAATTACATTTATTGTTATTTAATATATCCTATTCATTTTATTTTTACAAGTGTTAAAAATATATTTTTTATTCAAAAAAAAGAAACCAAAAACATTTTTTGGTCTCCCCTTCTCTTTTTTACCAATCTTGTGGTTCGTAATTCAAGTCTGAAAATAGGCGTTTTTTCTCTTTTTTCGATAAATCTCTCCACTGTCCGACTGGTAAATTATTCAACTCAATATTCATAATTCTCGTACGTTTTAACGTGTATACTTGATAACCCAAAGCTTCACACATACGGCGAATTTGACGATTTAGCCCCTGTGTTAAAATAATTTGGAACTCATATTTTGATAACTGTGTTACTTCACAAGGAAGTGTTTTTGTATCTAAAATTTTAACACCTGCTGCCATTTTTTCTAAAAACTCCGGTGTAATCGGCTTATCTACTGAAACGATATATTCTTTCTCATGTTTGTTTTCAGCACGTAAAATCTCATTAACGATATCGCCATCATTCGTTAACAAAATTAAACCGTCTGAGTCTTTGTCGAGACGTCCGATGTGATTAATTCGTAAAGGATGATTCACTAAATCGATAATATTACCTTTTACTGCTTTTTCACTTGTACATGTAATACCTACTGGTTTATTTAAAGCGATATACACATGGTCTCGAGCAATACGAAGTTGCTCTCCATTTACTCGTACGTCATCACCTGGATTTACTTGGTCACCAATTTTTGCAACCTTACCGTTAATAATTACTTTTCTCTCGTTAATTAACTTATCTGCTCCACGTCGAGACGCTTTTCCAGCTTCACTAATAAATTTATTGATACGCAAGTTAGGCACATCCTTTTCATAAAAAATTTCAAGCTCACACTGCTTCTACCGTACAATACAAAAGGGTAAGCCTCCTATTATAACTTAAATATATTAACATGAAAGGGTATATGACGTCTTCACTTAATTACATGTTTACACGAAAATAATTGGTCCTCTTTTCCTTTTCACCTCAAACTGTTTAGCAGTCAATAGATTAACCCTTGAATATAACATCATTTATTTACTTTTTTCATAGATAATATACCGATATAAGTTTGATTAATCATGCCTAAATAACTCACAATATGTGAAAAATAAAAAAGAACCCTTTTGAAAATAATCAAAATGGATCCTTCTTCAACTAAACGAATACTAATTTTTATACAAAAGTGTTCAATAATTATAATCTTTGATAGAAAACATCGTTCAACAAACAAAATAATCTCGAACTCCCCTAATTTTTTACGCTTCACTATTTTCTTCACATACTCCAAAAAGAAGCCCTTGATTATCTATACAATAAGCAAAGTAACCCATATTAGGAATAGCAGTTTTAGGTACAACTACTTGTCCACCATTTTCAATAACTTTATTTATGTACTCATCAACTGAAGGTACTTCAATCGAATTAGTTGTCCTAGTAGCACCATCAGGTGATTTCATTAATCCACCATCGATACCAGGTCTATCACTCTCACCTGTAATTATGAACCAATAGTCATGTGGCCCAGGCATTTTTTCAAACTTCCATCCAAAACTATTTGTATAAAATTGAATAGCTTCTTCAGGGTTTGGGACTTGCAATTCAAATCTTAAAACTCTACTCATTTAAATATCTCCCCTCTTATTCTTGTACAAAGTAATTATACAAGAACTAATGTTCTGTATCGAATTTTTCGAAACTAGCTACTTTAATAAGTTCTAACTTTATTTAGAAGCGGCAACAGACCATTCTTCCTTCCGAATAACTCTCTTCCCATTTATATTTTCAACATACTCATTTACATTTGCTAACTGATATAACTCTGGGAAAATTTCTTTCATATAGAGTTCATGTGCTATTTCATCTTGCCAATACGTTAATACTATGTAACGTTTTTCATTCTTTAAAGACTTCCCTACAACTCCACCTAATATCCCTTTTGCATTTTCCATTCCTTTATTCCAAATTGTTTCTTGCGTATGTAAAAAATACTTTTCTTTTCCTTCTTTCACATCGCAAATTGCAACTCTTACAAATGACCCTTGTGCAGTTA
>NZ_JBFTMA010000236.1:0-5764 GCF_056396725.1 Bacillus sp. 05T31 | reverse complement strand
CTATGTAGCGCTTGGCATGAATGTTGTTGCACGCTACATAGAATGAATATTGAATTCCGGATAATAAAGCCTTCTGAGTTAACATTGCCTTCGTAGCTTCTGTGAAGGTTGTTGGATCTACATCAGACATTAGACTTTCAGCTTTTGTTGTTGTTACAGAATTCATAATCGTAACAAGAATAGCRGTACCAATCGAACCGGACACTTGTTGRGCTGTATTATTAACAGCTGTACCGTGCGGATTCAAGCGAGTTGGCAATTGATTAAGGCCATTTGTCATAAGTGGCATCATCACCATCGCCATCCCAAACATCCGCAGTGTGTAAATAAGAATAATATGTGTGTGACTAGAGTCAATTTGCAGGTTTGCCAACATATAAGTTGAAACAGCTGTTATGGAAAGTCCTACTATGCCAAGAATCCGAGGGCCATATTTATCAAATAGTTTACCTGTAATTGGTGACATAACCCCCATTATTACCGCACCTGGAAGCATCATCAGCCCAGAGTTCAGCGGCGAAATGCCACGGACGTTTTGTACATAAGCTGGTGTTAAAATCATACCTGAAAACATGGCCACCGCGTTGACAATTGCAATTACAGACGCAAGTGCAAACATTGGGTACTTGTAAACACGTAAATCCAATAACGGCTCATTCATTTTTAATTGACGGACAATGAAAGTAATTAGGGCAATAGCGCCTATAATTAAGGTTGCTAAGACAACTTTATCCGTCCAACCATCTGAGCTTGCAGAACTGAACCCATATAACAAACCGCCAAAACCGACAGAAGATAATAGTAATGAGAGATAATCAAGTTTTGCATTTTTGTTTTGTTTCATGACATTCTCAGATTTCCAAATCCCTAACAGTAAGCTAATRATYGCTAACGGTAAAATCATTTCRAAAAGCAAACGCCAGTCATAATACTCTACAATATARCCTGATAGTGTCGGTCCAATTGCTGGAGCTGTAATCATAACTARTCCAAAAATMCCCATTGCTGTTCCCCTTTTTTCTCTTGGGAAGCTTACTAGCATAATATTCATTAACAAAGGCCCCATGACTGAAGAACCTGCTGCTTGAACCATCCGGCCAGTAAGTAATAAACCAAAGTTCGGCGCTAAAGCCGCTAAGGCAGTACCAAGAATAAAAATCACCATGGATGTAATAAATAAGCTCCTATTTGAGAAGCGGGTTATTAAAAATGCTGATGCCGGAATTAATATACCACTAACAAGCATATACCCTGTAGAAAGCCACTGAATCGTTGAATAATCTTTAATGTCTAAATCCTTCATTATTGATGGCAAAGCTACATTTAAAAGCGAGTTATTTAAAAATGAAACAAATGCCCCAATAAAAAGAATTACAAGCATTAAATATGGTGGTTTTCTTTTATGTAATGTTTCACTCATATATTTATTTGCTCCTTCATTATAAATTGCATTGATTAGTTTAAATCGTTTTCATATCTGCACAAAAATACATTACCCTTGCAGTATTTTGCCAAACTCTTCGCATGGATATTCTCTTTTTAGTAATTCCACTTGCTCAACATAACATTTTAAATCTTTTTTATTGACTAAATCCTTTATAAAGTGAAACTTTAATCAGTGGGGCTTTTATAGGCAGCCCAGCCCCCATCTAACTTCTTTGTTTTGAGGCAAGGGTCTTACTGCCCACAAATAGCGGGATAAATCAACAAGACCACGCACCCATTCCTTTAAATTCGGGCTTGTAGATCTAGTTATGTAACCATCCATAAAAAGGAATATTGCATAGGCTAAGTCTAACGTTACATTTTTAAAGTGAGGGGAATAAGCKTATGCACCAATATTGGTATTTGAATKCARAGGGAAACKGKGARCAATATAATARCCAAATTTCAATGKCATCATTATATTCACAGCCCCAAATAACCAAAGCTGAGGGAATGAATGGTCCGAAGATTCCTGAGAATTGGAGTGATCGAGTCTATCCAGTTGGTTGGGATTCATCAACCAATTATACGGGTTTCAATCCAAAGCCCCCTCCCTTCTCTTTGGGCCAGCCAAGCGATTATGTAGGGATGATGCCCCAAGGACATCCTGCTAATTGGGCTCCATTACCAGGCTATGCAGGTTTCAATTTTCAAAAACCCCCCTTCCCCTGGGCCCAACCATTCAATCATACGGGGATGTTCGCACAAGGGCATCTTGCCGCTTTACTATCGCCGCCARCCAARGCTTTTAAYTTTARTACCAATAATTGGGGTGTTTTTGGAAATCCTCCAGGATGGGGAGGTCAGGTAAATCCCATAGGATGGGGTGGTCCGTGGTCCCCAATGGGATGGGGGAATAACGGAGGTAACGGCCAGCCGGGAATGTTTGGAAACTTACTTACAGTAGGAAAAGGCACCATGAATGGAATAGGAATGATTAGTAGTCTAATCGGTATGGGAAAGTTCTTCTTTTAGTTAATTAGAACGGGAGGATAGGTCCGTAGCCCAGACTAAAAAAACATTTCCTTTTCCATTGATTTAATCTTCTCAAATTTCTTTTTATAAACTAATATCTTTTTTGAAATATCTAATGGATCTGGGCAAAACATAATAAAAAGTACAATGCCAGCTAAAATAAATGCTGTTGCTGATAAAATGAATAGGCCTGTAAGTGATGGAACAACAATAAAAAGAGCAAAATCAATCATATACTTTTATTCAGCTAACTTCTCTCCCGTAACAATCCAAAACAAAGTGGCTGCTTTTTTTCTGTTAATTGAGCATACCGATTATCTCCCGCCATTATTTCTACTTTATCCTTATTAGAACTAATCCAAATTTGATATACCACAGCTTTCGCTTCTATTTCGGTGTTTCTATTATGTAATTATAGTGTTTTTTGACATTTGATCATTATAAATTTAAATGGAGGTTTATTTTCCATATTTTTATGCGGCTCCAAAATTTCCGTAGTTTCCATCAGTCCATATTTTCCAAAGTCTTGTTTTACCGAGTCCATATCATAAAAGTACATTTTTACCCCTTCCATTATCTCGAAGTAGTCTTTATCCAGTTGTTTACCCTTCCCAAACATTGGGGCATCTTTAGAAATAGTAGTAAAAATCATATATCCGTTTGGCTTTAATTGRTTATARCAATCTTTAATAAACTTCTCTCTCTCATCCTTATTCAAYAAATGAATAAGTGCATAASAAAATATRCCATCATACAGTTTGTTATCAAAAGGCATATCCGTWACTGAACCATGGAAGAAATCAGCATTAAGTTCATTTGCCCTCGCCAATTCAATCGCTGTTTTTGAAATTTCAATACCTGTTACATGTATTCCGTTATCAATAAAAASCTTTGCATTTCTRCCRTRYCCAATACCAGGAATCAATATATCCTTCACTTTMTTTTCAAGGAAAAWRTCCTTCGTCAARATTGCGGARTCTGMAGSTTCAAATCCCCACATCATTTGATTTTCTATAAAACTTGCTTCCCAAAATTCTGTCATATCTCAATCTCCTTTATAAATATTAGCTCTCTTTTTTAAAAATCTACTGTTGCCTATGTAACTCTTTTGTTGGACATAACACAGTCATGCCCTCTTTCATTGAATGTAGCAACGTTATCGCATATTCACGAAATTGTATCAAATTTCAACATTAATTAAAAACAAAAAGCATTGGATACCCAATGCTTTTTACACTTACGCAAACAGAGACGTATTCGCATATAAAGCTGGCGAGCCACCTGAATGTACGAATAAAATGTTGTCCTCTTTATTAAATTTACCTTTTCTAATTAAATCGATTAGTCCTGCTACTGCTTTACCTGTATACACTGGGTCAAGTAAAATACCTTCTGTTTTCGCAAGTAACTGAACTGCTTCAACCATTTCTGGTGTTGGTAAAGCGTATCCTGGCCCTACATATTCATCAAAGCATGTAACATTGTCGCGTGAAATAGAGTTTGGGATACCAACATGCGCTGAAGTTTCCTCTACAAGTTTTGCTACTTTCTCTTCTTGCTCTGCTTTTCCTCTACTTACATTTATTCCGATTACAGGAATTTTGCTTTGTGTTCCGGAAAAACCAGTAATTAAACCAGCATGCATACCAGCGCTACCACTTACACAAACAACTGAACTGAAATCAATTCCTTGCTCGAATGATTGAGCCATAATTTCTTGCGCACAAGCAATGTAACCCATCGCGCCAGTAGGGTTCGATCCACCAACTGGAATGACATATGGTGTATTTCCTTTTTCACTTACTTCTTTCGCTACTTTATGCATTTCTTCCATAAGGTCTGYTCCGTTYGGCACAACAATTACRTTTTCAGCACCTAATAAATGATATAAGAAATAGTTTCCRTTAAAGTCTSGCTTTKCTTCTGGCTCAAGCCCTTCTTCTAACACAAGAATACATTTCATTTTYTCTTTTACCGCAGCTGCAAGTGTTAGACGACAATGGTTTGACTGAATACCACCAGCTGTAATTAACGTATCTGCACCTTTTGCCTGTGCATCCGCAACTAGAAACTCTAACTTTCTCGTCTTATTACCACCAGCTGTTAAACCAAGTAAATCATCTCGTTTAAAATAAATAGTTGGCCCACCAAGTGCTTCAGAAAAATTGTTTAACTTTTCAATTGGTGTATATGATTCTGTATATTTTTTTCTCGGGAATTTAGCTAAGTTCATCAATAACGCTCCTTTTATACTCTTTCACAGTAAATGTAACCATACTATTATTACATGTAAAAATGATGAAGTCACCTTTCCTGATTAAAAATGTATCGAAATTTGGTAAATGAAATTATATCGGCAATTTTTCAAATTTATCGACCGATTCTTAAATTTTATCGGCGATTCGACATAGAATATCGACTTACCAACAAGAAACGACATATAAAACCCATTTCTCATCAATCAAAAAAGAGCCCACGTATTTAAATGCGGGCTCTCTCCAATCACTTATTTGCCGAAAAACGAAGAAGCTGTGTTAATCCTGCCTCTAAATTCATTTCTCCTTTGTGACGTACATATACAATTTTGTCGCCATCAAACTTTTGGGGTTTTGATGGATTATACGTATTCCACTCGTTCGTTCCTTCTATAGAGTACTCCATATATTCTGTTGCACCGACGATTACATTTTTACTATCATCAGCTGTTACATCTGGTGCCATTTGTGCGATTTTCGCATCACTAATTAATAAATTCTTTATGCCCTTATCTCGTTTATAATCGTAAGCCGTCACGATTACATCGTTACCGTATGCTTTCACTTGCAACCCTTGTTTAAATGAATATCCATCTGGAGCAGTCTTCTCGCCACCATTTGGTCCAGCTGACATCCAGCCTGTTTCAATTCCGCCCGTATTTACAACCGTAAATCCTTTTTCATCTCCGCCTTCAATTTTCTTTTTACCAGCCCAATCTGGTAAGTTTAAATCCCAATGTGTATGACTCGTGAAGAAAACAACTTGCGGATAATCTTTTAATATATCGTACAATTTATCAACATTTAAATAGTCTTGTAAATACGGATTTTGTCTTGATCCAGATACTGTATCAGGTAAAACGTGATGAGAGAAAATGAAAATCGGCTTATTTTTATCTTTTTGACTGTACTCTTCTAAATTTTGTTTTAACCAGCCTAATTGTTCATCACCCATATATACTTCGTCCCACATTTTTGAATCATGGTATTTCATATATTTTTCAGTTCCTAAAAACAAAAGCGGATAACCGTCTAACTCTTTTTTATGA
>NZ_JBFTMA010000235.1:0-5775 GCF_056396725.1 Bacillus sp. 05T31 | reverse complement strand
CCTTCAACCACTGCACCCAATCCGAATCTTCTATTTTAAGCAAACTGAGCGAAACACCTTTCATATCTAAAGAAGTGAGAAGGGTACCAACCTTTACGAACTTCACATGTAAGCCTTCCAGCTCACATAAACGGCGAATATCGTTTGCGAAAATGTATTGTTCCATTAATGGGGTCGCACCGAGTCCGTTAATGAGGATGGCGAAGTTGTCACCTTTTCTCCAGCGATAAATGCTTTTTAGTTTGTTCATAAGTTCGATCGCTAATATTTCAGAAGAGGATAGTGCTTCTTTGCGGTAACCTTTTTCGCCATGGATACCAACGCCGTAAAAGACTTCATCGTCGTTTAATGTGAAKGAAGCTTTTCCTTGTACTGGATCATTTGCAGGTGAAAGGGCGACTCCTAATGTGTGTAAGTTTTGGATGACAGCTTGTCCAAGTGCTGTTAGTTCTTCTAAAGAATGGCCTTCAAGAGCGGCCGCGCCTACTATTTTTTGAATGAAAACAGTACCAGCGACGCCGCGTCTTCTTTTGTTAAAAGAAGTATCATCTTCAATTGAAACGTCGTCATTTACGATGATGTGGTCAATTTGTCTTCCTTCTTCTTTTGCGATTTGTTCTGCCGCTAAAAAGTTTTCTACGTCATCTTTAAAGTTTTTTATGATGAATAAAATACTTTTATCTTTTGGCWTTAAGCGAGTTGCCGCCACAATTTGTTCGACTGTAGGGGGAGTGAAGATACTGCCGTTTACTGCCGCCGTAAGCATTCCGTTTCCTACATAGCCAATATCAGCTGGTTCGTGTCCGCTACCACCGCCGCTTATAATGACAACGTTTTGCTCCATTTCTGCGATATCCTTTACATAAATGATGTTATTTGTTTCGTCGTAATTCACTTTGTCGTTATGTTCAAAATAAAAGCCATGCAGCATATCTTGAACAATATTTTCTACATCATTCATAATCTTTTTCATTGCTTTTGCCACCCTTTAATTACTTTGCTGATTGCTCCAGTAATAGTAGTAATTGATTGTTTATCATATTTTTCATGAGAGAAGACATAATGGATGGATCTACTTCACATTTACTTTCAATCCAATCTTTTATCGTTCCAACGAAGCCGTGACTATAAAAAGAGGCAATCGTATTTTTCGTTTCAATAGAAAGAGTTAATTCACAGCTCATGGATAGTTCATCAATAATCTTCATATATAAGTTTTTCGTATGCTCAAATAAATAGTGATTAAACGAATTTTGCTCAATGACTTTAAATGCATTTCGGTAAAATTTTTGATTTTCGTAAAAGTAATCAAATAATAAATCAAAAATATTTTCCCACGTTTCATAGTCGAGAAAGTCGATAATGTTTTCTTTCGTTTCTTCTCTATAAATCCAGCTTAATAGTTCGAATTTATCTTTAAAATGATAATAAAAAGTTTGCCTACGCATTTGACAGTGTAACATAATATCGCTCACTGATATTTTATGAAATGACTCTGTTTCCATTAAATACTTCAATGAATTCGCGATTATCTTTTTAGAAATTATAGAAGAGGTCATCTGAATCATCCCTAGAATGTTAGTAATATGAAAATCCTACCTACAAATGAGAGCGGTGTCTTTAGACAGATTGTCCATTTTGTCCGTTTACTATAAAACGCTTTCATTTTAACATGAGTAGTAAGAAGAAGATTTCAAATATATCACAATATATTAAAGGAATTGAGGGAGAAGCACAATGAAAAAGATTATAAACAAACCAGAAACATTAGTAATGGAAATGTGYAACGGAATGGTTATGGCTCAYCCAGAGTTGGAGCTTTTGAAAAAATATAAAGTCATTAAGAAGAAAGAAATGAATGAAAATAAAGTAACGTTAATTAGTGGCGGCGGTAGTGGTCAYGAGCCAGCRCATGCAGGWCTAGTYGGAAAAGGAATGTTAGATGCGGCAGTRTGCGGAGATGTGTTTGCTTCKCCTTCRCAAATTCAGGTMTAYCAAGCRATTAAAGARACAGCTAGTAAAAAAGGTACGTTGTTAATTATTAAAAATTATAGCGGCGATATTATGAATTTCAAAAACGGTGCACATTTAGCGACTGAAGATGGAATTGAAGTCGACTACGTAAAAGTAGACGATGATATTGCGGTAGAAGATAGCCTGTATACAGTAGGACGCCGCGGTGTTGCGGGAGTTATTTTAGTGCATAAAATTGCCGGCGCAGCAGCGGAAGCAGGTATGGATCTAGGTGCGGTGAAAGCTGTAGCAGAAAAAGCAGCGGCTAACGTGCGTACAATCGGTTTAGCATTAACTTCTTGTACAGTTCCAGCGAGCGGATCACCTACTTTCACACTTGAAGAAGATGAAATGGAATACGGCGTAGGTATTCACGGTGAACCAGGTATTAAACGTGAAAAAACGCTGTCAGCAGATGAATTAGCTAACCGTATGACAAATGATTTAATAAAAGATTTAGGAGTAAAAGATGGTGAGGAAATTGCACTTCTTGTAAATGGTTTTGGCGGCACACCACTGCAAGAACTATATATATTTAATAATGCAGTTACGAGAGAATTAGCTGCTAGAAACATTAAAATTAATAGAGTATTCGTCGGTAATTATATGACGAGTATCGATATGGCTGGTATGTCTTTAACAGTGATGAAGTTAGATGACGAGCTAAAAACGTTGTTATCGAAAGAGTGTAATACACCAGCGTTTAAAGTAGATGGACCAGTTGAAAGTGTAGAGTACGTGAATGTGCTTGAAGATGTAGAAGAGAAGGAAGTTTCCTTCGAAATAGAAACAGCGGAAGAGCACGCTGTTATTAAAGATAATGTCATTACATTAAATAACATGATTTATCTCGTTGATAAAATGAGTGACATTATTATTAAAAATGAAGTACCGTTCTGTGAGTTAGATACACATGCAGGTGACGGAGACTTCGGAATGAGTGTKGCAAAAGGATTTAAGCAATTAAARCGKGAGTGGCATTCTATTGTAGATCAAGAGAAYGTAACGATCGGATCATTCCTTRACGGTTGTTCAATGATTATTATGGAACATTGCGGCGGYGCTTCTGGTCCAATTTGGGGCGGAGCATTCCGCGCAGCTAGTAAAGCAGCAGGCGAAAAACGTGAGTTAACAGCCAAAGAGTTCGCTGAAATATTGCAAGCGGCACTTCACGGCATACAATCTATCGGTGAAAGATCGTTCGGTAGAGGAGCGGTAGTTGGTGATAAAACACTTGTTGATGCACTTGCTCCATGTGTAGACTCTTGGTTAGCTAGCGCTTCAAACGAAGTAGACATAAAAACTGCCTTTGAAAAAGGAGCAGAAGCAGCGGTTAAAGGCGCAGAGTATACGAAAGAAATCGTAGCTCGCATGGGCCGCGCCGGTACAGTTGGTGAAAGAAGTTTAGGCTATCCTGATGCAGGTGCGCATGCGCTTGGGGTTATCTTTACGGAGATTGCGGGTAGTTTGAAATAGGAATTAGAAGATCCCCTCTGCCTTGTGGTGGAGGTTTTTTTTTATAGTTGAATGATATTATATAACTTCTCTAGGTACTCTTTCTATAAAGATATGAATTTTAAAAGAAGCAACGTGAGTTCATATAAACATGGAATTCAGGTTGTTTAATTGTATTTTAGGAAGAACTAATCTTTAGTTACTTCTTCAGCTGATAACCAGTCTTTTTGTCGCACTGTTCAAATCACGATCCGTCTAAACACCTGAACTAAACAATTCTATAACTGACAAGGGTTTTCTTGTTTTTTGTTCATATGATTGTTATACATAACTAGTTTAATACTTAAACATCTAAGCAGTCCGCTTTTTCTATATTTAGTTACGTTAAGTTCGTGGCATTTAGCACCCACATCCAAAATACTAGGGGAATTCTTTATACAACTGCCTATACATTTGTTTATTTTAATAAGATATACAGAAAGTATTGTATTTTGATAGGAGATGATTTTATGTCAAGTTATAAGTCAAGTAGCAGTTCAAGCGACAGCTCAAAATGTCATCATAAAAAGTATACGATTACTACGTGACCATTTCTCGTTCCTCTTAATGCTGCCGTTGGACAACCGAATAATCGACTTGTAATTATTATCAAGAATGCTACAAACAAACCACTAGAGGCTGATGTTGTGATTGAATATTGTAATGCACTTGGACTCTCAACAGAGGGTATCACACTCCCGTTTATAATCACTGAGGTTGAACACCCATTCCTTGAAGGTCTTGGTCTAACTGTTATACCTCCAATGAGTTGTACTCGGTTAGAATTTGATATTAGTTCTGTTGTAAATGGAATCCTTCATGTTAAATCTACAGGCGATTATGTAGTAGGGGAACGCCCGTTACGTGGAATTGGTGGATCTGGTTTTTCTAATCCTACGAATCCTGGCCTTGTTGTTGTAGATCCCTCCATGGTATTTCATTATGGTGATTTTGTAGTTTGAAAAAGGAAAATGAGAAATAAAAATATAGATTTAGAACGATAAAAGGAAACGAGAAAGACATTTTCTTTTAAGAAAATGTCTTTCTTAATTAATAAAACAACTTTGGATCTGTATCTTTATTTTGAACCGCGTTTTCACTAATTTCAGTACTTGTAGTACAACTTGTCGAAAATAAAATTGGTATACCACATATAGTATCATTCATTACATCACGAAAAACTTTTGCAGCGACTTCTGTGAAAGTTTGACATAGGTTGGAAATATCATCATTAAAAAACTGAATTACTTTTGCAGCAAAAACTGGAAAAATAACATTTTCTCCACCTGGTAAACGTGGTTGTACAACAACTCGCTCAAAATACAAGTTGTTTTCTAACGCTACTTGAAACAAATGTGCAATTTCAAAAGCGTCTAAAGGACAAGGAATTGGATTTACAATTCCATCTCCACTAACACTAACAACAATAGTTACACTTACATTACCAAATTGTACTGTAGGTTTAAGAAGTGTAGCTAACGCAATCGCTTTTTCAACATCCGCAGTTTGTACTAAAATAATAAAATTTCCATCCGTCGGTATTAGCGGACCTACTGTTACAGTTGGATCAGCTCCTATTGAATTTCTGAGTTCATTAAAATATGTGATCCATGGCGGCGAAAGTTGAGGTTGTAAATGCTCGTCCATTCTTTTTCCACCCCCTTATGCAATTCTTAATACTATAATATGAAAAAAAACGAATAAAGTATTAGATATATTTCTTATTTTTCATAATCGCTTTTATAATGGGGTACCGCCACACATCTATCAACTTAAGAAATACAAACACCCCATGCCCATCAAGCTAATGTTTTTAATTCCTCCTATAACAAAAACTATCACCTCTAAGAAATAAAAAAGGAGAAGAGTATACGAAAGAAATCGTAGCTCGYATGGGMCGCGCTGGTACAGTTGGTGAAAGAAGCTTAGGCTATCCAGATGCAGGTGCACATGCRCTTGGRRTTATCTTTACGGAGATTGCGGGTAGTTTGAAATAGGAATTAGAAAGTCCCTCTGCCTTAAGGYGGARGGACTTTTATATATTATTCATTTGTATCTATATCAAATTTTTCAGTGCTTTTTGCTTATTTGAGAGATTTATTCAATCAAATTGTATTTGAGACTTAGTTTTTTTGTGATTGCGGCTTATCAATTTTCCAGCGTGCTTCTAGAGGTTCTAAAGAGCTTTCAATATAAAACATATATTCATCTGCGGTACCTGATACTTCAAAAGCTATTTTCAATTCTACCGTTTCATTTGGTTTAACT
>NZ_JBFTMA010000234.1:0-5784 GCF_056396725.1 Bacillus sp. 05T31 | reverse complement strand
AGGTACGGCTATACCATGGAACTGGTTCGCTTAATTTTTTTTCCTGTTTTAATGCTTCAGGACCAATATAATCTTGAAGTGTTTTTTTTGCTATTGTTAAAGATAAGGTTGTTTTCGGATTTCGATAGGAGGATTCAAGGTGACCAAGATGCGGTAGGGTGCGAAAATCATCTTTCGTAGGAGGGATATGGAAAAAATAATCACCTAAACGTATAAGAACATCGGATTGTTGTTGACTAAAACGTGGATTTCTAGAAAAATGTAATCCTTCTTTGATAGCCTTTTTTTCAGTAATTAAGCGTTCTAAAGCAGTCTTTTTTAACCAATATAAGTACTTAGGGTTAGTTGCAGCTTTAGCATGACGATTCACAACGAAAATAGATTGAGCTAGTCTATTAATAGAATGTTGATTATGCAATGGAGATTGTGGTTGTGAAGGTTTCATATTGACTCTCCTTTCAATTTTTCCTTATTATAGCATAAATAAAATGGGTTTTTATTATATGCAAAAAGTAATTGTATATATTTTCAATATTAAAGCAATATTGTTACAAAAAACAACTATTTTGTATAATAGTGATAGAATATGTTTCAGAAATTTGATAATGAAAGAGTGAGAAGTTTGAAAGAAATATTAAAACTACAATATGCCATTATAGACATTGGTTCTAATACAATGCGCTTAGTTATTTATGAAAAACAAAGCGGGGGTTTTTATAAAGAGATTGAAAATACGAAAGTGGTCGCTAGGTTAAGAAATTATTTAGTAAATGGTGTATTAAGTGAAGAAGGAATAGAAGTATTATTACAAACATTATTTCAATTTCAAGAAAGTACACGATTCCATAAGCTGCATCATGTACTTTGTGTTGCAACGGCAACAATTAGACAGGCTRAGAATCAAGAGGAAATTAAAAAACTTGTTGAAGGGCAAACAGATTTTACTCTTAGAGTTTTATCAGAATATGAAGAAGCACGTTACGGTTATTTAGCAGTTATGAATTCCACTTCATTTTCAGAAGGAATTACAGTTGATATTGGTGGGGGGAGTACAGAAGTTACATACTTTCGAAATAGAGAAATTTTAGAATACTATAGCTTTCCTTTTGGAGCACTTTCTTTAAAGCAACAATTTATTCAAGATGATATTCCTACTACAGAGGAGTTAGATGAGATTAGAAGGTATTTATGGTATCAATTCCGAACGCTACCATGGTTAATTGATAAAAAATTGCCTCTTATCGCAATTGGGGGTAGTGCGAGGAACATGGCGAAAATCCACCAAAATTTAATTTGTTATCCTATAGCTGGATTACACTTATACAAAATGAAAGAAGACGATATTAAAAATGTAAAAGATGAATTAAAACAATTATCATTCATAGACCTTCAAAAATTAGAAGGGTTAGCAAAAGATCGAGCAGACACAATTATCCCAGCGGTCGAAGTATTTCATATGCTTGTTAACGTTATAGAGGCATCGGCTTTTGTATTGAGTAAAAAAGGATTAAGAGAAGGTGTTTTCTATGAAGAATTAACGAAAGATTTGGGGATCTCATATTATCCGAACGTAGTAGAAGAGAGTTTACATTTATTGTCATATGAATACGAATTAGACATGGAATTTGTTATTCAACTTATTAAACAAGGAACATTAATCTGCAAACAACTTGAAGGAGCTGGACTCATTTCTATGTCAGCGAAAGACTGGGGAATATTCCATCAAGYAGCGAAAGTATTTAATATTGGAAAATATATAGATGAAGAAGCGAGCCGCTTACATACATTTTACTTACTAGCGAACAAAACAATTGATGGTATGATGCATAAAGATCGAGTTAGATTAGCGCTTATAGCTTCTTATAAATCAAAAATGTTATTTAAACAACATTTGGCACTGTTTGAAGGATGGTTTGATAAAAGTGAACAAAAGAAAATTCGATTATTAGGGGCTGTATTACAATTTTCGGCTGCTTTAAATATACGACAAAGATCGCTTGTTGAAACAATATATATAACGGAAAGTAAAGAAGGTTTAACATTCAGGATTTTATGTGAAGAATCGGCATTGGCGGAAAAAGTTCAAGCGGAAAAACAAAAAAAACAGCTTGAAAGAGTATTAAAAACGAATATTAACTTAGTATTCGAATTGAAATGTTAGGTTGTACGGATGTCTTTACAAAAAATTAACACTTTGGAATATTGTAATTTGATAAAATAAAAGTAATTAAATTATATTAAAAAAGTTTCAAAGGGAAGTGTGAAGCGAATGGAATTACTAAAGGGGAATTTAGTAAATTTAAATGATACAGCGTATTATAATAATCGTGAATTAAGCTGGCTAGCATTTAATGAACGTGTACTACAAGAAGCGCAAGATGAAAATAATCCACTATTAGAAAGACTAAAGTTTATTAGTATTTTTAGTTCGAATTTAGATGAATTTTTTATGGTGCGCGTAGCAGGTTTGAAAGATCAAGTAAGTGCGGGATTTAATCAGCCAGAAAATAAAGCAGGTTTAACACCAAAGAAACAGTTAAATAAGATTGCGATAAAATCTCACGAGTTAATGACTGTGCAGTATGAAACGTTTAAAAATTATGTATTGCCAGCGCTTGAACTAGAGGGGATTGAGCGTTTAACATTCCATGATTTGACGAAAGAGCAAAGGGAATTTATCGAGGAGTATTTTGATGAACAAATATTTCCGGTTTTAACCCCTGTATCTATTGATGCGTATCGTCCATTTCCAATGTTATTAAATAAAAGTTTGAATTTAGCTACTATTTTATATGATGAGCAACAGGCTGAGGAAGAAAATCGTACGAAGTTAGGAATTGTACAAGTGCCTTCATTACTGGAGCGTTTCATATTTTTACCGAGTGAAGGGCAAAAACATAAATTTATTTTATTAGAAGATGTAATTAGTGGTTTTACTCATAAACTATTCACAGGATATAACGTATCACCTGTTACTCGTTTCCGTATTACACGTAATGCGGATTTAACGATCCATGAAGAAGGTGCACGCGATTTATTAAAAGTAATTGAAAAAGAATTGAAAAAGCGTAAGTGGGGAGCTGCCGTTCGTTTAGAAGTTGGTAAAGAACACATTGATGAAAGAGTGTTAGCGTTATTGTATGATGTGTTAGAAGTAAAAGATGAAGATGTGTACATGATGGATGGACCGTTAGATTTAACATGTTTATTCTCCTTATATAAAAAATTAGCGCCTTTATATGAACATCTAGTATATCCGGCTCTTATTCCTCAACCTCCTCAAGATTTAGGTGATGAGGAAGATGTATTTGAAAAAGCGATAGAACATGATATTTTATTACACCATCCCTTTGAGTCGTTTCAGCCAGTCGTTGATTTTGTCCGTGATGCGGCAGATGACTCGAATGTACTTGCGATCAAACAAACATTATATCGTGTAAGTGGAGATTCTCCAATAATTCAGGCGCTGAAGGTAGCAGCTGAAAAAGGAAAACAAGTGACGGTATTGGTTGAGTTAAAGGCAAGGTTTGATGAAGAGAATAATGTTCATTGGGCTAAAGAATTGGAACAGGCCGGATGTCACGTTATTTACGGAGTAAGTCACTTGAAAACGCATAGTAAAATTACGTTAGTTGTAAGAAGAAGAAACGGAAAAATTGAAAGGTTTGTACATCTTGGAACTGGAAATTATAATGATGCAACAGCGAAGTTGTATACCGATTTTGGATATATTACATCGCGAAAAGACTTTGGTGTAGATGCAACAAATTTTTTTAATTATTTGAGTGGTTATACAAAAAAACCGCATTTTCATCATTTATCTGTTGCCCCGTTTGATATAAGAGAGCAGTTTATGGAGTTAATAGATGAGGAAATCCGTTATCATAGACAATATGGAAATGGATATATTATCGCTAAAATGAATTCGTTAACAGATAAACCGTTAATGAAAAAAATGTATGAAGCATCACAAGCTGGGGTAAGGGTAGAGCTCATCGTTAGAGGGACATGTTGTTTAAGACCTGGGATTCCGAATGTAAGTGAAAATATTCGTGTAGTTAGTGTTGTTGGAAGATATTTAGAACATAGTCGTATTTATTATTTCCATCATAATGGAGATGAAAAAATATATTTATCTTCAGCTGATTTGATGACGCGAAATATGGAAAAACGAGTAGAAATATCCTTCCCAATTTTAGATATTGAAATGAAAGCGAGAATAAAGGCAATTTTACAGCTGGTTTTAGCTGATAATGTGAAAACACGTGAACAAAATAAAGATGGTGACTATTATTATATAATTAATAGTAGTATAGAAGAAATTGATAGCCAAGTGAATTTATTTAAGATGGCGTATCAAAATACAGACGCTGAATAGTGTGAAAAAAGTAAAAACCTCTTATTGAATTTAAGAGGTTTTTACTTTTTTTCTCTACTCATATATTCTCAAAATGGAAGGATGAGTAGAGAGAATAGTTTTTATTATAGGCGTGTGATGAGTTGGTTCGTTGAGAGAAAAACATTAGAAGAATGGTTGGTTTAAATTAATAATAGTATGGTTGTTGACAAGGCCCTCCGTAACAAGGAAAAGGTGCTGGTGGTGGGAAAGGCGGTGGATAAGGCGGATAAAACGGTCTAGGCCCGAAAGCTAATGCTCCGCCTAGCARTCCKCCAGCAATTCCAGCTAGAAATGGAACACCGAAAAATGGAAAGAAGCGTGAGTCGCCTGCTGGGCCAAAAGGTGCTGAACGAACTGGGATCAGTTGATAATATGGATACATGAACAAACCTCCTTTACTGGACTCATTTTTATCATATGGTGGACCAAGCGTGGATGAGCGCGTACAAGGAAGGATATGTAAGGAAATAGGCGAATTGTTACGAATGTTGTAGGATGAAGAGTGTAATTTCAGGTTTTGACATAAAGCGGAATGGGACACGTGTTCTTCCAATACCTCGATTGACATAGAGAGTCAAACCTTGAATGTTATAGAAACCTTCAATATATTCTTTTGCAAGCGACGGGGTAATAATAGCACCTAAAAAAGGAATTTGTACTTGTCCGCCATGGCTATGACCAGAAAGTTGAAGATTGATTGGATATGTAGCGATTTGTGGCGCGATATCTGGTTCGTGAACGAGAACAATTGTATAAATATTTTGTTTTGCATGTTGTAAAGTTTCCGCTATTTTTGGTTTACCCAGTAGCATATCATCGAGTCCGAAAATAGAAATTTCACTATTATCCAGTAAACGAATTCGCTTTTCGCTATTTTGCAAAAGTTCAAATCCAGATTCGCGCATGATGTGATCATAGTATTCAGTTCCATATCCGCCATGATCGTGGTTACCATAAATAGAAAATTTACCGAAGGGTGCCTGTATATTCTTTAAAATGGATGCAACAAAAGAAGCCTCGGTATATGTTTGGTAATCATCAATGAGATCACCAGTAAAAAGGACAATATCTGGCTTTTCAGCATTAATCTTGGAAACGATTTGAGATAAATGTTGGAGAGAGAAATAGTATCCTAGATGTAAATCGCTAAATTGAAGGATCTTCATACCATGAAAACCTTTTGGTATGAGCGGTGATTTAAGTGTGTGTTGCGTAAAAGAAAGCAAATAGGGCTCTATATATTTAGCATAATAATAGCCGATACTTGCGGTTATAAATGAATATAGACAAGTGCGTATTCCAGATTTTAAAAAATTTCTTCTTGTAATTTTCTTCATATACAGGTTACTCGAACCACCCTTCAATTTATTTAAAATATATTTTAA
>NZ_JBFTMA010000233.1:0-8625 GCF_056396725.1 Bacillus sp. 05T31 | reverse complement strand
CTGTGAAGCTTTGTAAATCTTTTTGAAGAGCGGATTCCAAGCATGTAAAATATAGCTCTTCTTTTCCTTTAAAGTGTGCGTAAATCGATGGTTTTTTAATCCCAACTTCTTGAGCAATATTTGCTAATGAAGTTCCTTCGTAGCCGTAGCGTGCGAAATGAGAAAGTGCTACAGCTTTAATGCGGTTTGCTGTCATTTTCATCCCCTACCTACCGTTCGTTAGGTTCATTATATGAGATAAAAAATATAAAGTCAATAGGTGAAGAACTGAAAAAAGAGTGCTATGGTGGGCACTCTTTTCTAGACTGTTTTTCGCTCAATTAAATGGAATGAAAGTTCTTCTGAGTTTCCAATAATGTGTTCGTTTTGTATCTGTTTATGAAATAAAGAAAAAGCACGTGATCCCATTGTGAGCCCGGGATGCTCAATAGTTGTAATTTCTAATGCTTTTGAAATTTCATGGTTATCAAATCCCAGGATAGCGAGGTCTTCAGGTATGCGAATGCCATGTTTTTTTGCCTCTGTTAATAAACCAGCAGCTACTTGATCGTTCGCTGTGAAAATAGCGGTTGGACGATTTTTCATGTTTAAAATACGATGAAGTATTTTTGCCCCATCCTGCATCGTATAACATTGATGGAAAATCCAATCAGGGTATACTGTTTTTCCTTCGTGACGAAGAGTATCGGCGAAAGCTTTTTCACGCTCGATTGAATTAGCACTTGTTTTTCTTGCTAAACAAATGCCGATTTTTTCATGACCTTTACTGAGTAAATAGGAAGTACCAAGGCGGAATCCTTCGTAATGATCTACATAGACAGATGAAATGAGGGGATGGTTCATTTTTTCACATGAAATAATAGGGGCAAATTTTGCGAACGGTTCAATTTGTTCCCATGAACTCGTGCGAGAGCAAATAATCATCCCGTCAAATTGTTTCATTTTCATCATTTCAAGAACGCGAATTTCTTCAATACTATCGTAATTCGTTTGGCATAAATTAATATGATATCCAGCTGCTAACGCTTCGTTTCCGATTCCTTCAATGATCGTGCTAAAGTACGGAAGATTAATAAAAGGTAGCATAACGCCAATTGTATATGTTTTACCCTTTATTAAATGGATAGCATTTATATTTTTTGCATAGTTCAATTCTTCAACTGCATCTAAAACACGCTTACGYTTTTCYTCTTTTACGTAAGGATGATTATTAAGRACACGAGAAACAGTTGATATAGATACACCAGCAGTTTTTGCAATTTGTTTTATATTGGCCATATGTATCACCTCTTTMCTTAATTATAAGGGGAAAATAATAAGAATGAAAAAAATCTTGACCTGAAAAGCTTTTCACAATCTATGTTATAAGCATGACTTCTGTTGTTCGCGTAACCTTTTTATTTGGGCGTAAGAATAGTAGGGTCTTTTTTGTATGTCTGCAAAGAATTTTTGTCAGAATGTGTGAGAATAACGTGGAAAGTTTTCGGAGGAGGCGTTTGATAACGAAGCGAATAGAAGAGAGTATAAACGCTTCGCTCGTTAAGAGAGCGGTATGAAAGGGCGGAAACAAATTGAAAAAAGGAATCATTTGTTTCGTGTTTTCTAGTGTAATACTTAGCTCATGTTCATTTCAGCAAACGATGCAAGAAGAAAAAACATTTGTAGGAACAACAGGAGGGGCTAAGGACCGTGTTACTGATCCGATTCCCCTAAAGGAACTTCCAAAATATTTTCCGGMAAAGTTTAAAGTTCCAACGTTTTTACCTTATGACATTACGAGTGATGTGAAGGGAGAGGTAAGAACGATGGGGAAGAAGAATGCTGTCTTAACGATTAAATATAAGCAACAAGAGAAAGGAAGGCACGATTATATAGAATTAACAGTGGCCAACTTTTCTTACAGTTTTCCATACCTCGTAGAAGAGAATCGATTTCAAGAACAAATGAAATTGAATAATGGAGCACCTGCTTATTTTAAAAATAAGGATGATTACGAGAGAGGGGACGAATTTGCTACGCTTATATGGAAAGAGAAGGGGATTGAATATCAGCTATTATATCGTAATGTAGATGAGAAAGATGAAGATGTGATTAAACAAAATCTGCTGTACATTGCGAACAATATGGAATGAAAAAACTAGCTGTATCGTGCAGCTAGTTTTTTGTATATTATTTCTTTTTAATTTTTCCTGACCAAGATTTAAATCCACCTTTTAATTGGTAGAAATCTGTGTAGCCTTGTTTTTTTAAGTATTGAGCTGCACGACCTGTACGGAATCCGCTTTGGCAATATAAATAAACCGGTTGATCTTGGCGAAGTTCTTTGTGGCGAAGGCGAATTTGTGATAATGGAATGTTACGCGCACCTAAAATATGTCCCGCGTTAAATTCATCCGCTTCGCGAATATCGATAAGCTGTGCTTTACGGTAGCCAGCGCGAAATTCATCTTCTGAAAGTGTTTTAATTAATTTTTTCTGATAGAAATACATCCATACAGTGTAGCCGATGAATGCTGCAATTGCGGCTAGTATAATAATCAAGTTTGTTGACACGATTCTATCGCTCCCTTTTTTCTTATCCTACTTTCAATATTATAATGCCCATATGTATTTATGCAACAGATTCATTTGTATATAAGAAGAAATTTCGTATTCTTTCACAAATTTTGTCGAATTTGGTAGACTAGAGAATGTGAAAAATAATTGGTTATATGAGGTGCAGGATGGGAAAAGAAAAATGGTGTTATATTAACTCTGGTCAATGTTCACCAGCATTTAATATGGCGTTAGATGAATGTTTATTAAATTGGCAAAGTGCAAAGAAAATGTCACCAACAATTCGTTTTTATGAATGGGAAGTACCAACATTAACAGTCGGGTATTTCCAGCGTGTTGAAAAAGATATAAATATGGATGTAGTTAACGAAAAGAAATATGGATTCGTTCGTCGTCAAACAGGCGGCAGGGGTGTACTACATGACAAAGAATTAACGTACAGTGTTATTGTGTCTGAAGATCATCCGAATATGCCAAAAACAGTTACAGAAGCATACCGAATTATTTCGCAAGGCTTATTGGACGGTTTTAAGGCATTAGGATTAGAAGCGTATTATGCAGTTCCGAAAACAGAAGCGGATCGTGAGAATTTAAAAAATCCGCGTTCAGGAGTATGTTTTGATGCACCATCTTGGTATGAGATTGTAGTTGAAGGAAGAAAAATCGCGGGTAGTGCCCAAACACGTCAAAAAGGTGTTATCTTGCAACACGGTTCTATTCCGTTAGAAATAGATTTAGATGAGTTATACGACCTATTTTTATTCCCAAATGAGCGAGTAAAAGAGCGTATGAAAAACATGTTTTCTTCTAAAGCGGTAGCGATTAATGAATTAACAGACCGCACATTTACGATTGAACAGTTAATTAAAGCGTTTGAAACTGGATTTGAAAAAGGTTTAGATATAGAGCTTGTGCCGTATGAACTAACAGAGGAACAGCTTCATGAAGTTCAAACTTTAGCAAAAGAGAAGTATGAAAGTAATGAATGGAATTATAAAAAATAAGGAGATGGCGACCGCCATCTCCTTATTTTTATAGTAAATTAAGTACTTTTTCTACTTTGATTCCTTTATCTTGTAAAGAACGAAGGCGATTTACAACGTCCATAATTTCTTTGTCGAATGTAACGCTAATACCTTGGCTTTGTAGTTCTTTTTTTAATCCTTCAATAGAATCATCTATGTCGATGCCAAGCTCGTAATCTTGACAAACTTCAATTGTCTTTTTCACAAGTTTAACATAATTTTCTTGTAGTTTTGTATTTGTTTCAGTCAAAGCAGGTTGCTTCGGTTTTATAGGAGTAACCGGTGCTGTCTCTTGCTTTGTAACTGGAGTAGGTACTGCTTTTTTCACAGGTGCTGGAGTAGATAGTTCTATAGCTGCTTCAACACTTACTGACTTCGGCGTTGGTACCGGAGTAGGTTTAGGTGCAGCAGGTGTTTCTACTCGCGTAATAGGCTTTGGAGCAGGTGTAACTGCTTTTGGAGCTTCTACAACTGTTTCTTCTTGCTCAGCAGCTTCTTTATTTTCTTTGCTCCACATAACGCGTTCAACTTCTAGAGAAACATTGTTTTTGTTCATCGCTGTTAATGTAACTTTACCAACCTCAGCGTTCCCAGTGAAATCAACAATTTTATAAATAACACTCTTGTTCCAATCCACGTTTCCGCTCAAAAATAATTCTTCGTTACATTTCGGCGTTAAGCCCTCGATTTTAATTTCTGCGTTTACACCGTTTTCACTATATACCATAATTAGCGAAGCATTTACATCTTCGTCTGCTAACATTAGTTCACGTACCATTTTGCCGGTGCGTACTTGCGTTTTCTTCTTAACTGACATCAAATTTCTCCTCTCAAAAATTCAGTAATAATAAAAAAATCGTATAACGAAAAATAATTGCTCACGAAGATTTATGATACCGATAATAAAAGCATCACGTCAACAATTAACTTTAATTATTTTGCATTTTTCTTATTTTCTTTATGAAATTTTTCAATTTGTAAAATTATACAGAAGAAAAACAGCCGTTTGAAGGGCTGTTAAAAATTTGGTTTTTTGTATAGTAATTTATATAAAATAAAAAATAGGATAGCGATTAAGGCGTTTTGCCAAAAGGTTAGATGATAAATGAGATAAGGTTGTTTTTTAAAATAGACATTTAAAAATACAGCTGAACAAAATGGAGTAGCAAATGCAAATCCAAATAGAATCCTTCTTTTCCAATTCATCTTTTGATTAAAGGAATAGCGCTTTAATAAATATAAAATGAAAAGTATACCTAGTATAATAAGTGAAACGAACAAAGTGGTTCCAGGGATGCTAAAAGCTGGGCTTAATTGTTCGATATTCTTCCCGAAGATCAAAATGAAAGTCGAAACAAGTGCATCTATTCCAAACTGTATAGCAAGAAGTAAGCTAATAACAAAACCGATTAAAGAAGTTTGTTCTAGCTTTGTTTGGGTTGGTAAAGCTGATATAAGTTCATCGCAGTAAGATCGTAAATCATTTCCGAAAATATCATAAGCATTTTTATTTTCTGCTTGTGCTTCGATGAGATGATCTAATATTTCTAATAAAAGTTCTTCTAATTTTTGTTCGGGTACGTTAGATAATCGGAGATATACTAGCATATCACCGTAAGCAGCTTCGTTTTCAGGTGTTAGAAGTTCGCGTTTTTTATTGTTCAATTCAACCATGTCTTTCGCTTTCATCCCTATCGCTCCCCTTGTAATAAGTTGTTTACCGTCGTTGAAACCATTCCCCAACTTTTTTTAAATTCTTCAAGTTGTTCTAATCCCTTATCAGTTACGTGATAATATTTTCGCTTCGGTCCAAGAGAGGAAGCCTTTAATGTACCTTCAATAAGTTTCTCTTTTTGCATGCGTAACAATAAAGGATAGATGCTTCCTTCACTTACGAATGTAAAGCCGTGTTTATTTAATTTTGTACTTAGTTCATATCCGTACACTTCTTCTTGTGAAATGATATATAGAATGCAACCTTCTAGTACACCTTTTAACATTTGGCTGTGCATGATTTCACCACCTTTTATCCAGGTAACTTGCCTTGCAAGGTAGCTGTTATCCAAATTATAACAGTCAGTAACTTGCAACACTCGAATATCCGCTTGGAAAAGAGCTTTATGAGAAGTTTACGAAGATGGGATTAGAAATCCGTGAAACGACATCACACAATCAAATTAGAAATTTTCCAGGGGAAAATGAATTGCAAAAGTATCGTAATGCAAAAGCAACACTTGTCGTTGGGGTGAGGAAGACGTTAAAGTTCGATACATCAAAACCTTCAGCTGAATATGCAATTCCACTTGCAACAGGGTGTATGGGACATTGTCATTATTGCTATTTGCAAACGACACTTGGGAGTAAACCTTACGTAAGGGTGTATGTGAATCTAGATGAAATCTTTGAGAAGGCAAAGCAATATATGGATGAAAGGGCCCCTGAAATAACAAGATTTGAAGCGGCGTGTACATCAGACATCGTTGGAATTGATCATTTGACACATGCATTAAAGCGGGCGATAGAGTTTATCGGAGAAAGTGAACATGGACGTTTACGCTTCGTTACCAAATATTCGCATGTTGATCATTTATTAGATGCAAAGCATAATGGGAAAACGCGTTTTCGATTTAGTATTAATTCACGTTATGTTATTAAAAACTTTGAACCAGGGACATCGCCATTTGAAGAGCGAATTGAGGCTGCTCGTAAAGTAGCGGGGGCTAATTATCCTCTTGGCTTTATTGTTGCGCCAATCTATATGCATGAAGGGTGGGAAGAAGGGTACCGTGAATTGTTTGAACGATTGTACAATGCGTTAAAAGACATGACGATACCAAATTTAACGTTCGAATTAATTCAACATCGTTTTACGAAACCAGCCAAAAAAGTCATTCAAGAACGTTATCCGAATACGAAACTTGAAATGGATGAAGAGAAGCGGAAATATAAATGGGGACGATACGGTATTGGGAAATATGTATATCAAAAGGATGATGTGGAAGTATTAGAAGAAACAATACGAGGATATATATATGAGTATTTTCCCGATGCAGAAATTCAATATTTTACATAAGGGGAATCTGGATTCTTTTTTTGTTTTATATATTTAGGCTCGTTTCCACCTTGTCACGTTATTCTTTCTGGTGTATCATTTTATTGATTGCTTCGTACGGAATAAGCAAAATGAAATTGGATGGAGGAAACCGATGCCTACCCCTAGTATGGAAGATTATATTGAACAAATTTATTTGTTGATTGATGAAAAGGGTTATGCCCGTGTATCTGATATTGCTGAAGCGCTTAGTGTACATCCATCCTCTGTAACAAAAATGGTACAAAAATTAGACAAAGACGAATATCTAATTTATGAAAAATATAGAGGGCTTGTATTAACATCAAAAGGTAAAAAAATCGGAGAACGTCTCGTATATCGTCATGAATTGTTAGAACAGTTTATGCRCATTATCGGTGTGGATGAAAGCAAAATTTATAATGATGTAGAAGGAATTGAACATCATTTAAGTTGGGAATCAATTGACCGTATCGGTGATTTAGTACAATACTTTGAACAAGATGAAGTTCGAGTAAAAACACTTCGTGGTGTTCAAAAAGCAAATGAAGAGAAAAGTAATTAAGGGGAACGTGTGGCGTTTCCTTTTTTATTTCAATCGAAAAGGACGGGAGAATAATGAAAGCAATTATTTTTGATTTTGATGGATTAATTGTGGACACAGAAACAATATGGTTTCACTCTTTCAGAGATGCTGTTCGTGAATACGGCGGYGAGTTACCTTTAGAGGAATTTGCAAAATGTATTGGAACGACAGATGAAGTGCTTTATGCATATTTAAAAGAGCAATTAAAAGAAAAATTTAACGAGCATGCATTAAAGGGAAAAGTAACAACTTTACATAAAGAGAAAATGAAAATACCAAAAGCGCGTGACGGGGTAAAAGAATATTTAGAAGAAGCGAAAGAACTTGGATTGAAAATCGCATTGGCCTCTAGTTCATCTAGGGAGTGGGTCGTTCGTTTTTTAGAAGAGCTACAAATTAGAGATTATTTTGAAGTGATTAAAACGCGAGAAGATGTAGAGAAGGTAAAACCAGATCCAGCTCTTTATAAAGTTACGATAGAAGAATTAGGAATTGAACCATCAGAAGCTGTTGTRTTTGAAGATTCATTAAATGGATTGAAAGCAGCGGTGGCAGCAGGATTAAAGTGTGTCGTCGTACCTAATGATGTGACAAGAAATTTGCAATTTGAAAACCATCACCTTCGTATCGAAAGTATGAAAGAGAAAAGTTTGAAAGAAGTGCTTCAACATATAAAGTGAAACTTTAATCAGTAGGGTTTTTCGCATCTTCCACTGATTACTAGCCCCGCACCAACCGGGATAAAAAAAGACCGTATTTCCTAAAAGGAAGCACGGTCTTTCTTTTTGTTTTTTTTACCTTCAATGACAGTTAAATGAGATTGTTTTCTTTTTCTTTTCAACGATGGAGAATTACCCTTTTTCCCCTTGTCATCAGAAGCATTTCGTTTCAAGAAAGAATTGCTTAGGGGTGCTACATTTTGTTTCCCGTGTTTGCGGTTCGATTGTTTCGCTGCACGCTTATATGAGCTTTGCGAATTTGCAGAACCACTAGAGTTTGTAAACATTTTGTAGAGTAAGTAAAAGATACCGACGACAGCTAACATGATACCAATGTTTTTCAATACTTCCATTGGATTTGTAATAACAGATGAAACAAGGCCGAATATTGCCAATCCGATAATAAGCACAAATATAGCGAATGTAAACGAACGACCGTTCATAAGGGACACCTCCTAAAAACATATATTAAAATTAGTATATTAACGATGAGGAAAGGAGTTGAACACCATTTTTAAATAATTATTGTTTGTTTTCTAAACGTAATAATTCTTCAAACGATGCGATTGCAACTTCCGCTTGATCATCTGTTGGTTCTTTCGTTGTTAATAGTTGCAGCCATAATCCTGGATATCCAAGTACTCGTAAAACAGGGACATCTCGTAATCG
>NZ_JBFTMA010000232.1:0-5808 GCF_056396725.1 Bacillus sp. 05T31 | reverse complement strand
GATTACAGTGCTTTTTATTATAGATTATGAGATTGTAGCATTTTCAAAAATAACAATTTCTGAACTGTTTGTTGTTGAAACGCGTTGTGCGTAATATGTTAAAGCTGAAGAAATATATGTTGGTAACGAATCATTTGTATGTGTTGTTGTATATTCATGGATTAATTCTTTTAAAGTCGTCCATTCTAATTGTGCTGGGTGATCAGAAACGAAAGAACTTACCCAGCGATCAAATGAAGATGAAAAATCAGTTTGTAAACGAAATGCTTCTTTCATAATAAAACGCTCCCTTAAAATGTAGTATAATCATTTTAACATAAAACACGAACGATTACTAAGTTTTTCGAATATAACGTTCGTGTTATATAGTTGTCTAGATGATTGGTTATGTAAATTCGATTTGCCATTTGAAATAACATTCCGTAAGATGAAAGATAGATTATATAAAGAGCTGGAGGAAAGAAAGTGGAATTTGTATTTTTAGGAACTGGTGCAGGTGTTCCTTCGAAAGGAAGGAATGTTTCAGCAATTGCTTTGCAGTTGTTAGAAGAACGAGGACAGACTTGGTTATTTGACTGTGGCGAGGCGACGCAACATCAAATATTACATACATCAGTACGTCCACGCCGCATTGAAAAAATATTTATTACGCATTTACATGGCGATCATATTTTTGGATTGCCGGGTTTATTGGGTAGCCGTTCGTTTCAAGGTGGAACAACAAAATTAACAGTGTACGGACCAAAAGGAATTAAACAATTTATTGAAGTGGCATTATTAGTAAGTACGACACATGTTAAATATCCACTTGAAATCGTTGAGATTACGGAAGAAGGTATTGTGTTTGAGGATAATGAATTTTGTGTAGAAACAAAAAGGTTATCACATGGAATTGAATGCTTCGGATATCGAATTGTAGAGAAAGATATACAGGGAGCTCTTTTAGTGGATAAGTTACTGGGAATGGGTGTGAAACCTGGTCCCGTTTTTAAACGCTTAAAAGATGGTGAAGTAGTTGAATTAGAGAATGGCACAGTGTTAGATGGAAAAGATTTTATTGGCCCGCCTCAAAAAGGAAGAGTTATTACAATTTTAGGCGATACACGATATTGCGAAGCGAGTAGAGAGCTTGCGCAAGATGCTGACGTACTTGTTCATGAAGCGACTTTTGCGGCAGAAGATGAACAACAAGCGTATGATTATTTTCATTCCACATCTAAGCAAGCTGCGAGTATTGCACTTCAGGCAAATGCAAAACGCTTAATATTGACTCATATTAGTTCTCGTTATCAAGGAGATACATATAAGGAATTATTGAAAGAGGCAAGAGAGCTATTTTCTAATACAGAAATAGCTACGGATTTAAAATCATTTCCAGTAGAAAGATAATAATGTTGTGAAAACATGGTGACGATAGGTTGCCATTTTTTTTATTTCTAAAAAAATTAAAAATAAAACTGTTATCATTTTATTTTTATATAAGATGACACAGAAAGTTTTAATGATGTGAAGATATAGGATAAAAATACATAATACCGATTATTTAGAAAAACTGTTATATAAGTCAGACGACATACGAGTGGTACAAGTAGCGAAAATGGATTTTTATTCAGAACTTTTAAAATTTATTAAAAGTAAGCGTTTTATTAAAAACAAGCTATAATGAGGGCAGATTATAATTTATTGTAGGCTACACGCGTTTTAGCTATTTTTCATAACAAGTGAAGTTGACTAAATCGTGAGAGAGCAACATGGAAATTATAATAGGAAGGATATTACTATTATTTGTACTAAGTCTTTTTTCACTTTTTAGYTTTAAAACATCAAAAGGTATGAAAGCAATGGGAGTTTCACTTGTTTATGCTATGCTTGTAAGGGGTTCTGTGTTAAACTTTGGATTGCTACCAGACTTTATTGTGGACTATCTTATATTATTTTTAAATGCAGGTAATGCTAAGTTTCTTATTTATTATTATAACTGGTATTATTTCAGGATATATTGCTTCACTGTTATTCAAAAACTATCCAATTCTTACAGCGGAACAAATTCGTGGTACGACTGGAACAGCAACCGATTCGGTAGCTTAATAGAATAGTAAATAATTTTTTCATAGAGGTTTAGGGGGAGTTATGATGAAGTATCGCTCAGTGTTTGATATTATTGGTCCGGTTATGATTGGTCCATCAAGTTCACATACAGCAGGCGCGGCAAGAATGGGGCAAGTTGCTCGTCAGCTGTTTCGTCATGAACCAGAGAGAGTTAGCATTTCATTATATGGTTCATTTGCAAAAACATACCGTGGTCACGGTACGGATGTAGCGCTAATCGGTGGAATACTAGGATTTGAAACAGATGATTTACGTATTCCAAGTGCGTTAGATATTGCAAAAGAACGCGGGATTGAAGTGGAATTCATTGAAGAAGATGCAAATGCTCCGCATCCAAATACAGCGAGAATTCGTCTGTATAAAGGTGAAGAGGAAATTGAAGTTGTTGCTTGCTCAATTGGTGGCGGTAAAATTGAAGTTGTAGAATTAAACGGATTCGATCTTCAATTAACAGGCACGAGTCCAGCACTACTTATTGTAAATAACGATCGCTTTGGTGCTATCGCAGCTGTAGCTTCAATTCTTGCTAAGCATGAGATTAACATTAGTACAATGAGTGTTTCTCGTAAGGAAAAAGGAAGAAGAGCGCTTATGGTCATTGAAACAGATGAATTATTAGCAGATGAAGTRATTGMRGAAATAAATGGRCAACAAAATATTTGYCAAGTAACTATTATGGATTAATTGCAGGGGGGACACACCATGTTTCGGAACGCAGCGGAACTAGTGGCGCAAGCTAAAGAGMAAAATGTAAAAATCGCAGAAATTATGATTCAATGTGAAATGSAWACAAGAMRTATYTCACGTGAAGAAGTAATTGCTGGTATGGAAAAGAACTTAGTTGTGATGGAACAAGCAGTAGAACGTGGTATTCGTGGTGTAAAATCACCGACGGGTTTAACTGGCGGAGATGCTGTGAAAGTTCGAGAGTATATGAAGAGCGGAAAAGGCTTATCTGGGGATACAATTTTGGACGCAGTGAGTAAAGCAGTTGCGACAAATGAAGTAAACGCAGCGATGGGAATCATTTGTGCAACACCAACAGCAGGTTCTGCTGGAACAGTGCCAGGTGTACTGTTTGCATTGAAAGAAAAATTACAGCCTACACGTGAAGAAATGATTGAATTTTTATTTACAGCAGGAGCTTTCGGTATGGTTGTTGCGAATAATGCTTGTATTTCCGGTGCTGCAGGAGGTTGCCAAGCTGAAGTAGGTTCAGCAAGTGGAATGGCAGCTGCAGCAGCAGTTGAGATGGCTGGTGGAACACAAGATCAAGCAGCTACAGCGATGGCGATTTCATTAAAGAATATGCTTGGTTTAGTATGCGATCCTGTTGCAGGGCTTGTAGAAGTACCTTGTGTAAAACGTAATGCAGCAGGAGCTGCGAATGCCATGATTTCAGCTGATTTATCATTAGCTGGTGTAACTAGTACAATTCCATGTGATGAAGTCATTGAGGCGATGTTTAGAATTGGACAAACGATGCCAGTAGCACTTCGTGAAACAGCAGAAGGTGGCCTTGCAGCAACACCAACAGGTCGTCGTCTGCAAGAAGAGATTTTTGGTAAGAGTAATAACTAAAAGCATATCATATGATTAAAGTGAAAACGGAGCTCAAATAAAGTTGAGCTCCGTTTTTTATTTTTCTTTTGCTATCTTTTCTAATGTTTTTCCAAGATCGTGTGATCGTTTCGTTGCTTGTGTAATACATGAGATTAATGCTTGTTGAAAATTATGCTCCTGTAATATTTCAATACCTGCTTCAGTTGTTCCACCAGGAGAAGTAATTTCTTTTCGCAAAATAGAAGGGTGTTTTTCGCTTGCTTTTAGCATTTCAGCAGAACCAATCATCGTCTGAAGAATAAGAGATTTTGCAACATCTTCTTTTAAACCAATTTTTTTTGCTGCCTCTTCCATTGCCTCTACCACGTAATAAATATAAGCTGGTCCACTTCCGGATAATGCAGTGATAGCATGCATATCTTCTTCTTTTACAACAGAGACGAGACCAATCGTTTCAAATAACGAAGTTGCAATGCGAATATGTTCCTCCGTTGTATGTTCTGAAGGTGAGATAGCGGTAGCGGATTTTAAAATGGCTGCAGATGTATTTGGCATTGCACGAATAATCGGAACGTCTTTTTGAAGTAGGTTTCTAATTGAATGAGTAGAAACACCTGCTAATAACGAAATAATAAGCAAGTCATTATTTATGTATTCTTTAAGAGGAATAACCGCTTCTGCGACATCTTTTGGCTTCATAGCTAGAAAAAGAATATTTGCATCAGCAAGTAATTCCTTTTTATTATGTGTACCTTTGACACCGTATTTTTTGTGTAACTCCTGTAATCTTGTCTCGTTAGAACGATTACTTACAGTGACGTGTTCTCCCTTAACAACATTTGCGTTTAATAAGCCACCAATAATCGCTTCGGCAATAGAGCCTGCACCGAGAAAGGAAATGTTTTGCATAGACATGATGTGCCTCCTTTAAATTTGGTTAGAAATACTTATAAATGTACATACATTCGTTTTTTTATGGAAAAGACCTCTTTTTATCTGAAAATAATGACAAATTTATAGGGAAGTTGTAAACTGAAGAGGTATTCATTTTTGAACCGGAAAAAGACAGGGGGGCTAAGCATGACGGCGATTCATCGAATGGAGATTCCTGTTCCATTTGCAGTTGAGACAGTGAATGTGTTTTTAGTTGAGGGAGAAACATTAACGTTAATTGATACAGGGACAAATACAGAAGAAGCAAAGAAAGCACTAGAAAGTCAATTAGGTGCATTAGGATATAAGATAGAAGATATTGAAACGGTAGTGATTACGCATCACCATGCGGATCATTGCGGACTTTTAAATACATTTTCTGAAAAAGTAAAGATTATCGGACATCCTTGGAATGAACCGTGGATTACACAAAATGCTGAATTTTTAAAGAGGTATCATGAATTTTTTAAAGAGACAGCCTTGCAGTTCGGCGTTCCAGCAGTATTTCTGAATGGTGAGGCATTATTGACGACGAAGACACTTAAATATTCTTGTAATAGATCGTTAACACATACTGTGAGAGAGGGAGATCGTATAGATTCGTTACCTGGATTTACAGTGATTGAAACCCCGGGTCATGCTTCCACTCATATTTCATTATATAGAGAATCTGATGGAATATTAATTGGTGGGGATGCTCTCATTAGTCATATTTCTTCAAATCCAATATTAGAACCACCATATGAAGGGCAAACAGAAAGAGCGCATCCTTTATTGCAGTACAATCAAACGTTAAAACGTTTAAGTGAAATGAATATTTCACGGATTTTATCAGGGCATGGGGAAGATGTTCTGAATGTGAAACAACTTATTGAAACAAGATTACAAAAGCAAGAGACACGTGCTTTTAAAGTGCTTGAACTATTAAAGGAAAAGCCAATGACAGCATTTGAGGTGTGTGTAAAACTATTTCCGGTATTATATAAAGAGCAATTACCACTTACTATCTCAGAAACTGTTGGACAATTAGACTTTTTAGCATATAATCAACAGGTGATGATTGATGAATCTTCACAACAATTGATTTATTATGCAAAGTAGGTGACAGCAATGACGGGACGTTTACAAGAAAAAGTAATCGTCATTACAGGTGCTTCTAGTGGAATTGGAGAGCAAGTTGCAATGCAGGTTGCAGAGCAAGGG
>NZ_JBFTMA010000231.1:0-5832 GCF_056396725.1 Bacillus sp. 05T31 | reverse complement strand
GTTATACACTGGTTGTGCAACTGGTGTTTGTACCGGTTGTTGCGGAACTTGTGTTGCCGCTACTTTTTGTTCTTCTAATTCACGTTTCAAACGAGCATTTTGTTGTTTTAATTGATCAAATTCCTTATGAAAAGCTTCATAATCTTTAATAATCATATCAAGAAACTTATCTACTTCTTCTTGTTGATAACCTCTCATACCTGTTTTAAATTCTTTTTCTAAAATATCTTTCGCTGTTAATTTAATTTTATCCGAAATCATTTTCTTCACCTCAAATTTTTGCCAAAGCTTTCATTAACTAAATTTTTTCAGAAACAAYGCCTTTTGTCAATCAAATATACGAGTACTATATTACATATTACTCTGCATTATTCCACTGTTCCTCTTCCATTATATCTTGTAAATCAGAAAAAAGAATGAAATAACTGTGATAATTTTCTATTTCTCCTTTTTTCTTAGCTGCTTCTACAATATATTTAGGGCTCCCAGACTTTTCTTCATCATATACAGCTAAAAGTGCATCGCTTTTTTCAATAAAAAATTGATTCTTTAATTTAAATTGCTCTGGGCTTTCGTACTTCCGTTTCGTAATACTATCAATATGATCTGCTTGTGAAAGAATAAATTCGTAATATTCACGGTTATCTTCCTTCCAATTTTCCTCTTGTTCTAAAAAAGGAGTAAATACAGCTAATTTTAAATTTGGATATTCTACTTGAATTTCAAAAACAACTTCAGCAGCCCATAGCTCTACTCCTAACTGACCACTTATAATAACCCACTCCAAACCTTCTTCTACAAAAACAGTTAATTTACGACGCAGCGCCTTTTTTATACACTCTACTCCTGGATGATCATTTTTAAATATTCCAAGTTCAAACGGCTTATATCCTGTTACAGCAACAACYTTCATATCAACACTCCAATTACAAAAAAAGAACTAGCATTTCGCTAGTTCTAACATATCATTTACTTTTTAAACATTCCACCAACGTTTGGTCCGATATTTGGTCCAAATGGTGATACATTCGGTCCTGGTCCAAATGGTGATACGTTCGGTCCTGGTCCAAATGGTGATACGTTCGGTCCTGGTCCAAATGGTGATACATTCGGTCCTGGTCCAAACGGTAATATTTGATGCCCATGGTGATGATGGCCATGACCGCATGGTCCACATCCTCCGCCGAATCCTGGATCACCAGGATCTACAACGTTTACGTTCGAGTTTGTTTGTGGGAAGAAGCTTTGATTTTTAATTTGTTGATGATGAACATGCGTTGTATGAGTTGGAAAAATGTGTGGTACCACCGTTGTCGAAAAAGAATGTGTTACGCATTGTTTCGTTGGATGAATGACGGGAGCTGTCGTACAAATAGGTCCTACAGGCTTATGCCCTCCAAAGCAAGGATGACAATGATGCATAGTTTTTTCTCTCCTCTCTCATTAAAAAAATCTGACTACACTTTACAATATGAGCGAGGGGGTAAAGCCGCTTGTTATATATACCCATTTATTTCATGGAAATTTGTCTAGTATCCAAWTTCATACGTAATACCTATTATAGACAACCCCCTACTATTATTTACCAAAAAAGCCCCCGACTTGCTTAACAATCCCTGTTACTTGATTCATCGCGTTCATCATTTGTCCAGCCGTGTTCATCATTTTATTTACATCGTAGTTACCATCTGATGATTTAAATTGTGAAACAAAACTAGAAAACTGACTTGGTTGCTGTTGCTGTTGCTTTTGYTTATTCATCGTTGGATATGGTTGTTTTGGTGGATAAAACATAGCTTGTTGATTTACATATTGAGCTGGCGACATGTAGTTTTGTGAATTCATATACGCTTGCTGTGGTTGATTCGTATACATTTGCTGGGGCTGATTCATATGCGGTTGTTGCGACTGATCCATGTGCGGTTGTTGCGGTTGATTCATATACGCTTGTTGCGACTGATTCATGTGCGGTTGTTGCGGCTGATTCATATGCGCTTGCTGTGGTTGATTCGTATATGCTTGTTGCGGCTGATTCATATGCGCTTGCTGCGGTTGATTCCCAAACGATACTTCAAATGGTTGATAATAATTTTGGTTTCCATAATGAGGCTCGAAAGGATACATATTATATCGTAAATATGTATCCTCATTATATTGGTACATATTTTGCTGTGCATATGGATCTGTTTGCTGATATACATTAGGTTGTTGAAACATGCATACTCTCCTCCTTCACATAAGTTTCTACATATAGAATATGTACCTATAAAATAAAATGTGTAACGGAGTATCTGTCTGTTTTTGTCGGAAGTTTAAATTTTTAAAAAAATTAGAAAGTAAACCCTTCCATGCTATGATAATAAGGAAGAAGATTCTCATTGGGGAGGAATCAACATGGTATTAGGGGATTTAAAACAAGCGTTTTCTCAAAAAAAGGGGTATTACACAGAAAATTTGAATGAACTGTTAGACTTTGCAAGACATTGTTATCTTGAAGGAAAAATATGCATTTCAGATTACCGAACATTAATACGTGAATTAGAAATAAACGGTGCAACAAAACCTACAACAGTGACAGAAGCATAAAAAAACAAGAGGGTTTTCCCTCTTGTTACTTACATTGATCTACGATATTTTGCAAAGTATACGAAATAGCTTGATGAGTTTCAAAGAAACGTTTGCCTTTTCCCTTATTAACAAAACATTGTAGCACATTAGTTTGTAAATTATCATACACTTGATCAATTTGTTGTACATGTATATACTTAGGTCGCTCTTCCTTTATCCACCTATAAGCTAATTCTTTCCACATCTCTAACTCCGCATCTACAATATCAACAAATGGCTTCATATCCTTATAAAAATCATATTCAGCCATCTCTCTTTTTTTCACATTCGCTTCATCATTATACTGCATTAACTTCTCCGAAGACTGGATTAATGCTTCATGTCCCATTTTGTTCCCACCTTATTATGCACTCACTACGACGTTTTGAAATGTCTTTACCCAGCTCCCTTTTTCTTCGTGATGCACTAATTTATTTTCCATATGTTCTATATGCATTTCTGTTATTTCTATCTTATTGCATATTTTTTCACCTTTATCCTTCAATGCATGATTCATTCTAATCCCAATCTTCATTTCCAGCAAATCGAGAGAACTTAACATTTGATCCATTTTTTTCATAACATCTTCCTTCTGAACCATCGCCATATTTAAAACGCCCCCTTCTTTGCCTTTCCTTTGTCATGTAATTTCGCCGATTGATTAATTACTCCTTCTCACATGACAAAACTAGTTGATATTCGTCAAAGAAATCATTTAGTATGCCATTTTTAGAAATGGTAACAATACAAAAAGGAGGTGTATTACGATGACAAAAAATAAAAACGAAAAAAAGAAAAAGCAAAACAAACAACAAAACMAACCTGAGACTGGTAATCCAAAGCTTGATGGTCCAAATTTYCCCGCTACATAAAGTGAAACTTTAATCAGTGGGGTTTTGTTCATCCCCCACTGATTATTAGCCCGCACCAATCGGGTGTTTACGGACAGCAGGGCTTCCACCTACCTTCTTTGCTCCAGCCAAATTTTGAGGTGGGAGTTTTACTGTCCGCAAATAGCGGGATAAAATGACACTTTAACCAAAGGTGCTTTTACAAACAACTATTTTCTAGTCTACCTTACCTCTTCGCTTTCGATAAGTGTTGAAGTTAAAGTCGTACTGCCGGCAAATAACCGATTAGAAAGTAACTTGTTGTAGAGCATATTACTTTTAATAAAGAAGTCCCGCCTTCATTTAAGAAGGCGGGACTTCTTTATTATATCATGAACTCATCTATTCTTTTAACAAAACTACTTAATATAGAAAGAGTATGTATTTGCTCCCTCTTCTTTCTATACCATTCTGTTATATTAATTTCCCCCTTAGGTTTTTCAAGTAAAAATAATGAATCTATTTCCAACCCTTCACTAAACCAATCTTTTTCAATTAATTTTTCATGAGTGACAATAGAATACACATCCCGAAGAGCCGGCGTACATGATTTTCTAATTCCCCTTATATTACATTCATAATCCATCCTTGATCCTGTATGCCTAGTTTGCACTGCAAATTTATAAAAAGAAGCCTTATACTTTGAATGAAATAATAACCAAGCTAATTGCTTCCCCAGTTCTATACGTTTTTGCAACGTTTCAAATTGATAAACTGAAAATCCATACATTCCCCCTTCCACCGTTGGAAAAATAACTGCACTAACGTGAAATATTTCTTGAAATTTGAATAGTGCAGTATCAAATACATGTTTTTGAAAGTATGCATTCTCAATTACTGGTTTTTGAATTTTATTTTGTTCATTAATAATAAGTGCCGTCATAAGCCTATTTATATCTTTTTTCTTCCAAAACGCGCCCCATTCTTTTTCCATAAAAATTGATATGTTGAAAAATTGTAACAAATGAAAGAGCGGCGCACATCTCTTTTTACTTTCCTCATACAGTAGTAGTTGAGGAAATGCATCTAAAAAAATGAGCCAATTGGCTTTCTCATACAAATGAAATAATCGTCTCTTAACTGTTTGAGATAAAAGATTAGAATAATATTCTCCTTCTAAATCTGTCATGTTCCATCCCCCATTCCTTGAAACCATGCTTGCTAAAAAAGACCATCTAATTTCTCTATTTCTCAAATAATATTCTTGGTAAGATTGTGTACGTGAAATATTATCTACGTTAGCTACATCCGTGCTCTCCTTAATATTAAGAACTATAGCTTTTTCCTCTTCTGTACAAAAAATATCATTACGGGTCTGTTTAATTTTTTCGTAATCATTCCATCGAAACATGAGTAAGTCACCATACCTTTCTTGAAAAAGGTCACATCTTTTTTCATTTTTTGATATAATCACCTTTGTAAGTAAATCTTATCAAGTTGGGAGTGGACAAAATATGACCATTCGTTACCCAAATGGAAAAAGGTACGATCAAGCTTCACAACCTCATAAAACACCAATAAAAAAACATACTTACAGTAATAGAGGTATGTCCCTTGAAGAGGAATTGAATGACACCAATCAATATTACTTAACCCATAATATTGCATGCGTACATAAAAAACCTACACCTCTTCAAATTGTAAAAGTAGATTACCCCGCTCGAAGTGCTGCAGTGGTAAAAGAAGCGTATTTCAAACAACCTTCTACAACAGATTACAACGGTGTATACAAAGGGAAATACATCGATTTTGAAGCGAAAGAAACTAAAAATAAAACCAGTTTTCCACTTCAAAACTTCCACCTTCATCAAATTGAACATATGAAGCAAGTAGTCGCTCATAATGGAATTGCATTTGTTATTATTAAATTTACACTTTTTGATGAATTTTATTTATTAGATGCAAAACATATTATTGCATTTTGGAATCGTCAAAATACTGGTGGACGTAAATCGATTACAAAACAAGAAATAGAAGAGCATGGGTCTTTATTATCATGCGGTTATCACCCTAGAATTGATTATATCCGCGTACTAGACACGGTTTATTTTTCGTGATAGAGTCATCACTAAGGCTCTTTTTTCGACTTTTGGGGGAGAGAATGAAAGGTAGGAGAAAGTATAATGTCAGATAATTATCGTTCTCGTACAGWACGAAATCATGTAAAAAATCAAACGAAAGAAACTCATAAAGAAGAAAAGCCAAAGAAAAAAGGTTCCTTTTTCAAGAAATTCCTTATAGGTTGTCTACTTCTTGGTATCGTCGGCCTCGTAGCTGGCGTTTCGGCTTTCTTTGTTATGGTAAAGGACGCTCCGAAATTAGACAAATCAAAACT
>NZ_JBFTMA010000230.1:0-5836 GCF_056396725.1 Bacillus sp. 05T31 | reverse complement strand
ACTATACTGAAAGCAGCTGTTTCCTAATGTATTTATCTTCTATGCATTTGTAGTAATGTTATCGTTAAATTTTCTAAATCTCCATCATTTTTAATTTCCTGTATGACTTTTCCTTCTTTCATAAAGAGTATCCGGTCACCAATTTCAGCAGCTACATCCATCATATGTGTGGAAAAAATAATCATGGTACCATCTCTTTTTAAAGTCTTTAATATTGTTAAAAACTCATCTACCCAATACGGATCCAGGCCATTTGTCGGTTCGTCTAATATCAAAATTTTAGGATTTCCAAGGTACGCCTGCCCAAATAATAGCCTCTGTCTCATCCCTTTAGATAATCTATGTAACCGTTCATTTTTTTTCTCATTTAAGCCTATTGATTTAATAACTGCCTGTACTTTTTCTTTTCCTATATTTCGAAAAGCAGCATAAAAGAATAAAAATTCTTGAACTGTCATATCTTGCTGTGCATGAAAATCATCTGGCATATAACCTATTTCACTCACATACTGTTTTCTATCTTTCTGTAATTCTATATTCCCTAATTGAACGGTACCAGTTGTAGGTGTTGTAATTCCAGCAATTATATCAAGGAGCGTACTTTTCCCAGCTCCATTCCCACCGCATAATACGATACACTCTCCTTGTTTACTTTGAAATGAGATTGGAGATAATGCTATTTTCTTTTTATATCTTTTACATACTTCTTTGAGATTTAATACTGTCATTTTTTTCTTCTCCTCTCCATTTGCCACCCCGCCACAAACAAGAACACGATTGTATAGATAATGCAGTATATTAGTAGAATCCAAATAACAGCTTTACTTTGAAAAATCATTACCAATTGATCATATACTTGCCCAAATATTGCTCCACCACCTAATTGAATTACAAATATAATTCGAAGGAATTCTGCTGGGTTGCAAAACAATAACATTTTTATTAATGGTGCAATCATTGAATATGGAACAAAATTAAGAACACTAATTAAAGCCGTTGGCCACATCATAATAAGAAAGAACCAAACTACGATACTTATGGCTAAAGCTTGCCACCTAGTTATAGAAAAAGAACCGATTGTTATTCCCAGTAATAAAAATAAAAAAATTAATAAAACAGAGAAGATATACGTTGCTACCACCCAAAATATATCAAAATTACTACCGCTTACTAACCCAATGATTATACTTACTCCAAAACTCATTGAAAAAATAGCTGTTTGCGCTATAAATTGACCGATTATTTTACCTATTACATATGAGGTACTCTTTAAAGGATACGTACATAAAAGTCTCCATTTCCCATTTTCCACTTCGCCTGCGATAGAAAATGCTCCTATAATTAACATAAGTAAGGGTACAATATATAAAATAAGGTTTACCATTGTCCCCGTCACATTTGTATAACCTACTAAAGACGGGGTATTTCTTTCCATAACAAATATTAAAGAAAATATAGTTATCCAAAGAAACAAAAACATGTATGCAAGTTTACCCCTTGCTGCACTACGCCATTCTGAATATAATATATTCCACATAGCTATTCACCTCTCTACTGAAAAAGACAACCATAGTTGGTTGTCTTTTTCTCACTAATTTTTCATAGTAATAATCACTTATTAGTGAGAATGTCCACTACCATGATCTTTCTTTTCTTTTCCCATCATCTCTTTATTCATTTCCCATTTATGTTCTGCAAGCTCTTTAGAAGAAAGGATTTCCCCAGTATGTTTTTCTACGAAGCTGTCTGCATCTTTCTTTTCTTTAAAAGAAATTACATTATAAGCCATTGGCGTCTTAATTGATTTGTCATATATATATGTAGCTTTATCCACTGCAACCCAATCTTTTGTATTGTAATCTCTTACAAATTTCTCTTGTGTTTTTTCATTTTTATGTTCATCCATCCATTTATACATACAACCAATATCATCAAATTTTAGAGCTTTTCCATTTTCTAAAATAACCTCAGTTGCAAATTGATTATCCATTACTGCCATATTACAAATAGCACACTTATCATTTTTTTCATTAATAGCAACCGGTTTTGTTTCTTTGTTACCACATCCTACTATGGCAAATACCATACATAAACAAATAGCAAATAACATATACTTAACTCTCATCAATTTTTCCTCCCTAAAATAAACAATATACTTCCCATTAGTAACATACTTACACTTACAATCAAAATGTTAGACTGAAATGCCATCCCCTCACCTTTTTGCGGAACACCTTTTGGCCTCATGCTAGGCTCTTTATCTAGCAATAAAGATTGATCTGGAATTTTTATGAAACTTTGTAAAATACGCATCCCTGGTGATTGAAAGAACAACTGATATTCTGGAATATCTTGTGTTAACAGAAGAAAATAGGCATCTGCTTTGTATGGAATATTACTAGTACCTGAACCGTCTGCATCTACTTTTAAAGAAGCGTCCCAATAATTATTATAGATATTGTTTTCCCTGCTTTGTGTAGCTTGCGATTCATTAACATTCCCCATCATTACATTTTGAGTAAATTCATTTGCACTGGCATCTTTAAATTGTAAACCGATAAAATTATTAGAAATTGAGTTATCCATAATAGTATTGTGATCTGCCTTTTCTACATAAACCCCTACTCTATTATTAGCAATTTCATTTTGTAAAACTTTTGTTTTTGTCGCATCATATAGTAATAAGCCTTGTGCATGAACATTACTTTTATTGTAAATAAAGCGATTTCCTACTACAGATGTTTCCTTTGTTCCCATAATCATAGCACCTGTTGTATTTTCTTTTGATATATTTTTTTCAACAACTGTCCTATCAGAATACATAAGATGAATGCCATAACGAGACTGCCAGATTGTATTTTCCTTTATTGTATTATTGTCGCTTTGTTCCAAATAAATACCATCACGGGCATTTTGGATTTTGATGTTCTCAATAAGATTGCGATTGGATTGCCATAAATCAATTCCATTAGCCCGTCTTTGTCCAACGATCATACTATTCTCAATCTTTATATCCCTAGCATTTTCTAACTTAATCCCTATATATGACGTATGAACTTCCAATCCACTGATGTAGTGCTTATCTCCCTCTACAAATATTGCTGGCTGATCAGTATTATCATTACATTGTTCTATTTTCAAATCTTTAAGGATAATGTTTTCCTTATTTATTGTAATGACAGGATCTTTACCACAAGAGATTATTTTAGTATTTTTATCTCCTTGTATTGTAAGCGGTTTTGATATTTTAATTGTATCATTATAAGCTCTATTCTCTAATGTAATTGTTTCATATGGGGAAGCCGCGTCAATTTTTGATTGTAATGTAGACTCCGCATGAATACTTACTCCTGGAAAACAAAAAAATAAAAATAACAGAAGAGGAGAACAAATCTTCTTCATATACAGTTCCCTTCTCTCAAAGCTATTAGTTATCACTATAGAAGAGAATACCAATAATTTGTGTGAAATTTGTGAAAAATAAACGTAGTTTTTGTGATACATATAAGATTATACCTGAAGGTAAAAGAGTTACTACACTTCATTAGAACATGATTTTTAAACAAATAAGTTTGTTTAAAGAAGCCAATACCTACAACTCATTTATTCGCAATTATACATACGATATTTATATAAACCCAGTCAAGAAATTACTACAAGTAGTTATTGAATTACGTACAAAAGAAAAGTTTGTTAAGGCAGCCGTATAAGAGTTATGAACATTATTTTTTATTTGCGTATGTACCACCTTTTTATAGTAACCATGTTTTACTACTTGCCTAACATCATCTACTTCAATTTTCATTATTTGTGAAACATCTACAACAATTGTATTCTGCAGAACACTCACTACAAATCCCGTTAATTGCAAGTTAGGATTTTTACGATATGAAAATTGAACGTAATCCCCAATTGCTGCCTTTTTGTTATGCTCCATTTGGTACCCCCTAAATTATCATTAATTATTCAATAGGTTTCCCCTTTTTTGCTTCTTCATACTGGTTGGCAAGTTTATAAAAGAACACGTAATCCTATTTTTCATAGCCTCTACTGCAGTAATTATACCGATAAGACTTCAATCTTAAATAAAATAAATACTTAATTATTTTATGGATTTTGTATAGCACTTTTATATTAAAATGAAAGTAAATTAACATTCAAAAATTCACTTTCAAATATTATATTATTACTGGCTAAGTAGTTTAGACCTTCTTGTCCTATGTTCAAAAGGTTTAGACTTTCATGTCCAGTTATTGAGACATGAAAGTACCTACAAAATTTATGATAATGGCTATTTATCAACGATTGTTCATGAGATCTTAGTTTAGACTTTTATGTCTTTTTACAATTAATGATTTGTTGTACAAGGACAAGAAACTCCAAACTATTTAGACAAGAAAGTCTAAACTTTCRYTTTTRGAWWTTGRTTGGGACAAGAAAMTCYAAACTAAAATTTTATAGATTTACAKAACTAGCCACATTTAATCTTGTGCAAGATGCTCCCCTTCTTACCTAATGACCTATACCATCATTTTCGTTAATTTATTAATATAAATATAATGTTTTTGATGGATTATGAGGGTTACATTATCTTGAAGGAAAACTTTTCCCCCAACAATTCATATATGATTCAAAAGGTCTATGTATTTTTGAAGTCCTTCAAAATGTTATCTCGAACCTTTCGACACATTGATTTTTATAGAAATATAACTACTTCAAAAGGCGTACCTTTTGGGACAAAAAAATAGAATCCTTATGATAAGGATTCTGCAACAAGAAAGAACAAACATATAATAATAAAAAGAATTACTTATATTATAATTTAATAATAAAACAAAAAATATTGAGAAAATTTAGAATGGATTGAATGTCACTACACGCTTAATTATAATTGATTAAGAGTTGGAGTAGTAATCTGTCATCTGTTCCTTTTTTAAAGAAGATTGATCTCAATCTTCTTTTTTTGGGTGTTTTTTCCTCTTCCCTCGAAAAAGGAAAAAGAATTACTTAAGAATTGTGGAAATTGCTTGCTTGTAGACTAGTTGTTGCTTWCCATGAACCATCATAAGAACAGTAAATTTATCCGTTGCAAGAATCTGCCCGCGTATGGGAACCCCATTCTTTAAAAATATAGTGATATCCCCTTTTTTCTCTTTTAATTGTTCATACATATCTTCTTGTAAGTTATACATGAAATGCGCCCCCTATTTTTATCTACTTTTCTTTTAATACTTGCTACTATACAACAATCGTATCACATTTAAATTTAAATGCCGCTCTAGGTACATATTTCGCAAGAAATCTATCAAAAATATAAATAAAATGTCCATTTTACATGAAGTAGTACCCCTAAAAAGTAAAACTAAGTTCATGTTTTTTTATAATTAGTAAAATAGACAGTTAAATATTCATATAAAAACCCCGTTATATCAGTACATACACATGATACAACGGGGTTTTATGGGTTTAATGTAGTTAAATAAAAAAGATTGATCATATAAAACAAAGTTTGATTATTTAAAATAAAGATCGATTAAAAATCCTGTGTTAATATGCAGGATTTCTTCTTGTTCCACAAACGGGCCAGATTGTTGAAGAAAACCCGTTYMTGCTAKAAACTAMATGGWATACTAATCATAAAATACTTTAAAAAGKGRGGATATCAATGGTTGTAAAGAATAAAGAGGATTTTAATGGCTTAAAAGTAATTGGTGAAATCTGTGGGGCGATTCGAGATGAATTAGTCCATAGTACGAAACCTGGAATTACCACAAAAGAACTCGATGAAATTGCGAGAGAGATGTTTGAAAAAGCAGGAGCTCAATCTGCCCCAAAA